>JBDUAS010000077.1:0-28056 GCA_040004535.1 Deltaproteobacteria bacterium | reverse complement strand
TCGATCCGCTGCTTGGCCACGTCGAGGCCGACGCCGCGCCCGGCGAGCTCGGTGATCGAAGTGGCGGTCGACAGCCCCGGAGCGAAGATCGCACGTCCGGCCTCGGCGATCGATTCGACTTTCATGCCGCGCCGCGCACTCTGAGCTGCGATCGCGTCCAGATCAAGACCGGCGCCGTCGTCCGACACCGTCACGTGAACCGCGTCTCCAACGATTTCTGCCTCGATCGTGATGCGGCCGAGCTCGGGCTTCCCGGCGAGTTTTCGGACCTCCGGAGCCTCGATGCCGTGTGCGATCGAGTTGCGGACGAGCTGGATGAGGACGTCCCGCAACACGTCGACCTGCGCACGATCGACCCGGACTTCTCCGCCGTGCACGAACAGCTCGACACGCTTTCCAGAGACGGCGGCCGCGTCGTGCACGATGCGCTCGCAGCCACGCGTCGCATCCGCGAGTGAGCGAAGGCGAATCCTCCGGACATGCTCGTCGAGCAGCGCGGAGGTCGTATCGAGACCCGTGAGCGCACGGGTGAGCTCGCGATGGATCGAGGAAAGCCGATGACTCGTGCTGGCGAGCTGTGCGGCCGATACGGTCCGGCGTTGAGCGAGCTGGACCTCGATCTCCCCGAGGCCACGGATCGGATCCGTGAGACGTTGCCGCGCGAGGAGGATCGCCGCGCTGTGACCCATCATCACATCGAGATCCTCCGCGGCGACCCGCACCGTCGTCTCTCGTTCGGTCACCGATGTCTCGGTGGCTGACGGCTCCACGGCTGGCGCAGCGAGCGTTACCGGCTGCCCGGCGACCAGTTGTTTTCGCGCTTGCTCGAGCTGATCGGTAAACCGGATGCCGTGCGCGATCGTCGTCGGGGGAATCGCGGTCTCCGGCTCGACCGCCGCGAGCAGCGTCTCCAGCTCGTGGCAGGCGGCCTCGATCTCGACCAGCCCGGCGGAGCGACTCGCTCCCTTCACGACATGGATCAGGCGATGCAGCTCGCGCGCGAGTGAGGGGTCACTCGGTGCACGCTCGATCGCGAGCAACACGCCATTGAGGTCAGGGATCCGATCGGCGAGCTCCTCCCCGAGCAACAGCGAGAGCTGTGCGGCTAGGTCAGCTTCGTCCACTGGGCCTTTGGCCGAACGAGTCGCGCAAGGTTATCCCGAGCGTGGTGAGGTCGCGCGCGGCCTGGCCGACCTGACGCGTCGTCGCGAGGTTCTGGTTTGCGACCGCGGCGACATCGCGCATCGCTTGATTGATCTGCTGGAGACCGCCCGACTGTTGCCGCGCCGAGGCCGCGATCTGCGCGACTGCTTGCGACGCGCTCGCCACGGATTCCGCTAACGTGCGAAGCGCCTGACCCACGCTCTCCGCCGCGCTCGAAGCTTCGCCCAGACCTCGCGTGCTGGCCTCGGTCATCAAGACCGCATCATTCGACTGCTTCTGGATGGCGCCGAGCATGCGCCGAACCTGCACGGTCGCCGCCTTGGATTGTTCGGCGAGCGACTTCATCTCGGTCGCCACGACCGCGAAGCCTCGGCCCCGCTCACCCGCATGAGCGGCCTCGAGTGCAGCGTTGAGCGCGAGGAGATTCGACTGTTCGGCGATGTCGTCCACACTCGTGATGATCTCGCCGATCGATTGCGCTTGTTCGGCGAGGGAGAGGATGCTCGTAGCTACGCGATTGGCCTGGTCTCGCGCGTTGTCCATCGTCGCGGTCGCCTTGCCCAGTGCTTCTTGCCCTGTCGCGCCGACATCCGATGCGTCGCGCGCGATCTCGGACACCTGTTGTGCGCGTTCGGCAGCTTGTTGCGAGGTCTGGACGACCTCCTCGACGATGGCAGTGGTCTCGGCGACCGCGGCGGATTGTTGCTGCGCGCCCGAAGCCTGGCTACTCGTGGTGGCGTGAAGCTCCTCGGCGGCAGTTGCCAGTCGTGACGCGATCTCGCCAACCTGCTCCAAGAGACGCTCGCGCTGTTCCGCCAAGCTGGCAGCCTGCTCCTCTGCAGCCTTGCGCCGCTCGACCATCGCGTTGAATGCGATCGCGAGCGCGCCGGTCTCGTCCTTTGCTCGCGTCGTGATGCGGTGCTTGAGGTCCCCGGTCGCCAGGCGGTCGACGCCCTCGCGAAGATTACGGATCGGCGCCAGGATCGAGCGCGCGATCAGGATGCTAGCGAGCAGCGCGGCCAGGATGCCTCCGATGATCGCGACGCTGAACACCAGTTCGGCCGTCTTGATAGCGGTCGTCGCGGCGCTCCGGCGGTCCGTCAGGAGGCCAGCTTCCGCGCTAGTGATCGCGTCGAAGTCGGAACGCAAGTGGTCCATCGCGGCCTTGCCGGTGGTGAGCGTGGACCTCGTCGCCGCCTCGTCGAGTGCCCCATGCCGACGTTGCTCGACCGCGACGGCGAGCCCACTCAACCGAACCGCCGACGAATTTCGAGCGGCTTCGACCCGCCGATGCTGGTCGGCGTTGTCGGTGGTGAGTGCTGCTGCACGTTCGAACAGGCTCGCGACATCGGCTTGCGCACTGACATACGGCTCGAGGAACGGTTCGTCACCGGTGAGGAGGAAGCCCCGCGTACCTGTCTCGGCATCGACCACGCGAGTGAGTGCTTTCTGCATCGTGACCTCGACCTCCATCGAGTGCTCGACCCAGTCGGTCGTGGTCGCGAGGCGCGTCGAAACGAGCCTCGCGAGCACGCCCACGAAGACGAGGAGAACGACCGGGATCGCGAACCCGAGGCCAATTTTCTTAGTGATGGTCATCGACTGTGCTTTCTGAAACGGTGCCTAGCGAAAACTGGGGATCCTGAAGCAGCGCGGCAACCGCAACGATGAAGATGCCATCGTCGGTCACCTGTTGCCGCGAACCGAGCGTGGGCGTAACCGCAGGGGGCAGTGCGAGCAAACCGACAAAGCGGTCGACGGCGAGCGCGAGCGGCGCGTTCGCTGCTCCGAGGATCAACACCGGCGTCCGATCAGCGCGCGGTCCGCGCGAACCACCCGCCCAGATCCGGCCATCGAACACCGCCAGCACCTCGCCATCCGCCACCCCGAGCCCGAGCACGATCGGAGGGACGTGCGGCAGCTCCGTCACCCCCCCTACCATCGATGCGCGGCGGACGTCGGCGAGCGGGAACGCGTACTGTTGCGAGTCGATCTCGACCACGATCGCGGACCCGCCGCCGCTCGCCGCTTCCTCGACGAGCGGGGTCGCGAGTCGCTTCGCGCGTGCGGCAAGAATGGCTTGGTCAGTCGTCACGTCAGTGCGTCCAGTGCTTGCCGGCAGGCATCGGTCATGAGCCAAGCCGGTTCGTCGGACCAGGGTACCCGCACTTCAGGTGCGAAGGCTTCCAGGAGATGGAGCGCGCGCGTGTACAAGCGGCGCGCACCCGCGATGTCGTCGCGGGATTGCCGCAAGCGAGCGGCGAACAGATAACTGACCGGCGCCTCGGGGCTGAGATACATCGCTCGGTCCAGCGAGCGCAGAGCCGCCTCGACATCATCCGCGGCAAACAGGACGGCCTGGAGAAAGTGCAGCTCGGCATCGAGCGGGGTCGCGGCGATCGCCTCCGCGAGCACCGCACGGGCGGCGTCGTGGTCGCCGCGATCGGCGAGCAGCCGTGCGCGGTCGCGCGTCGTTTGGGTATCCTGCTTGGGTGCTGGCGGAATCTTCGTCGACGGCGATCGGGCGATGCGCGGCGGTGGGTGGAGGACGATCGGTGCGGTCGAGGACCGCGCGCTGCGCACGGGCACCGCGCGGCGAAGCGGGTCGACCGGCTGCGCGTGGCGATAGTAGACGCCGCGATCGCTGACGATCGCGTCGAGTGGCGCATGGGGATCTAGCCTCGGATCCGAGGGCGCGACGAACAGCCAGCCGTCGGGCGCGAGCGCAGCCGCGAATTTTCGTGCGGCCGTCGCGATCGCTTCAGGATCGAGGTAGATGAGGACGTTGCGGCAGACGATCAAATGCTGGTCGCTCGGGAACGGATCTTCCACCAGGTTCAGGATCGAGAACTCGACGGCCCGCTTGATCGAGTCCGGCACGCACCATTCGTCGCCGGACCGGATCAGGTACCGCATCGCTGGGCTGCTGGCGCCGGCCCGCACGGCCCACGCTCGGTAGCGCCCCTCTCTCGCGCGCGCCAACGCCGGTCGCGACAGATCCGTGCCGATGATCGTCGCGCGCCGCAACAGGTCGCGCGCCGCGAGCATGAACGCGAGCGTGTAGGGTTCTTCCCCGCTCGCGCATCCCGCACTCCAGATCCGGATAGGTACGGTCGTCCGCGCGACCTGCGTGAGGGCCAGCTCGTCGACGACCCGCAGTTGTTCGAGATCGCGATCGAAGTAGCTTTCATGGACGACGAGGTCCTCGAGCAGTGCGTCGAGCGCGATTCCTGGTCTGATATCGGACAAGTCGACGATGCGGTGCTCCGCGAGCCAGTGCGCGATCGTGTCGACCGCTCCCCCGAGCCGAACGTCCTTGAAGAACAGCCCGGCATGGCGGGTAACTTCGTCGAGCGCTCGCGCCACGAGCTGGTCCTGCGTGCTCACGCGACCGTTTCCAGCTGTGCGATCGCTCCCGCGAGCGCCGCGATGTTGGTCTCGTCGAGGAATTCGGAGAGGTCGCAGATCACGATCACGCCATCGGCCGTCCGCATCAAACTTCGAACGATCGCGTCGGCCTCGGCGCCGCGCGGTACAGCCTCGGTGTGGGCTACCCGCAACTCGAGGACGCGATCGGCGCGCAGCGCCAACGGACCGAAGGTCGCGTCGCAGATCAGCAGGTGATCGGACGACCGGATCGGGCGCGGTGCGAATCCGACGCGGTCGCTCAGGTCCACGACCGGAACCAGGGCCCCCCGCACATCGATCACCCCGATGACGCCCGGTGGTGCCCCGGGCAATTCCGTCACGGCGACGGCGCGGATCAGCTCCTGTACGGTCGAGCTCGGGACGCCGAGAAGCCGTTCACCTAGCGCGAACACGACGATCTCGTTGCTCGCGGTCATATACGAGAGCGCAACGGGTGCAACGTCGGTGCCGCGCCTAGGGCTTCCTCCGAGGCCACCACGCGGCAGGAGCGGGCGCGTACACCATCACGAGCGTCGGGACCGAGGTAATTGGCGAAGATCTGCAAGGTCATAACGATGCACCGAGCGCCACTGCACATCCGTTCGCGCGTTCACGACACAGTTTCGGAGCCAGGGCGTCCCACCCGCATGGCCTGCTAGTTGCAACCGGGCGCCCCGAGGATGAATGCACGAGCTCGTGATCTGCTCGTATTGCGACACGGTCCACGAGCGCGTCGCGCTTCCAGTCCGTGGTGCCGCGCGTTGCGTGACCTGCGATCGGCCCCTGTATCACGCTAACGCGGACCTGGGCGCCATGCTCGCGGTCACGATCACCGCGACATTTGCGTTCGTTGTGGCGAATTTGTTTCCACTGATCACGCTGACCACCAACGGCCTCCAGACCGAGGCCACCCTGTGGCGGGCGATCGCCGCGTCTTATGTCCAGGACCTGCCGGCCGTGGCGGTGTCCCTTGCGGTGACGCTCATCGTTGCACCGTTGTTCGAGCTAGGCCTGCTGCTGTGGGTGCTCGTACCGCTCTGCCTGCACACCCGCCCCCTCGGCTTCACGTGGGTCATGCGGCTGATGCATGTCCTCCGCCCGTGGCGAATGATCGAAGTGTTTCTACTGGGTGTGGTCGTCGCCGTCGTCAAGTTGTCCGGCCTCGCGAGCGCGGTACCCGGCTGGGGATTGTTCGGTGTCGCGGTGATGACGCTCGCGCTGGCTGCGGTCGCGTCGTTTGACCGCGGAGCGATGTGGCGGCGCGCCGATGACATCTCGAATCTCCAACCCGTCGAGGACGTCGGATGACGCGAGCCACCGATGTCGGACTCGCCGCCTGCGCGACGTGCGAACTGGTGGTCCGCACGAACGGTGTCGGCAGCTGCCCTCGCTGCGGGGAGCCGGTGCGGTTCCGCAAGCGCCACGCGACGACGCGCGCGTGGGCCTTTGTATCGGCTGCGGCGATCTTGTACATCCCAGCGAACACGCTCGTGATGATGCGGACAGAGCAGTTCCCGCAGCACCGCGAGGACACCATCTTGTCGGGCATCGCGTACCTGTGGAGCGAGGGAGCCTGGAGCCTCGCAATGTTGGTGTTCACGGCGAGCATCGTGATTCCACTCGTCAAGCTCATCTCACTCGGCGTCTTGCTCGTGACGACCGGCCAGCATTCGGCGTGGCATCGCCAGGGCCGCACGATGCTGTATCGCGTTCTCGAAGTCGCCGGGCACTGGTCGATGCTCGACGTCTTCGTCGTCGCGTTGCTCACAGCCGTGGTCCAGCTCGGGCGGTTCGCGAAGGTCGAGCCCGGGCCTGCCGTACTGCCATTCGCCGGTGTGGTCATCCTGACCATGCTCGCGTCATCGTCGTTTGACCCGCGCGCGATTTGGGATCGAGGGGACAATGAGTGAACACGAGTATTCGATACCGATAGTGCACCCCAAGCGCGGCAGGCCGTCGGCGGTGTGGATCGTACCGCTGATCGCGATCATCGCCGCCGGGACACTGGCAGTGCGGAGTTACCTTCACACGGGCCCGACCATCCACATCACGTTCAACAGTGCGGACGGGATCGAGGGCGGGAAATCAGAGGTGCGCTACAAGAATGTTCCGGTCGGTAGGGTCACGAGTGTCGACCTGACGCCGGACCGGCAACACATCGTCGCGACGGTCCAGCTGACCCGAGGCGGGGCGAGCCTTGCTGTCACGGACTCGCGGTTCTGGGTCGAACGACCGCGAATCGGCGTGGGTGGAGTGTCGGGACTCGGGACGTTGCTGTCCGGTGCATTTATCGGGGTCGACGTCGGCAGCTCTACCGAGAGAGAATCGACGTTCGTCGGGCTCGAGAAACCTCCCGGCGTCACCCACGACCAGCGTGGTACTCGGTACCGGTTGACCACGACGGACGCGGGCTCGCTCGCGCCGCAGTCCCCCGTGTATGTACAGCGCCAGAGTGTGGGCACCATTCTCGCGCTCGACATCGCGAAAGACGGAAAGACCGTCGACATGGAGATCTTCGTCGCGTCGCCCTACGATCAGCTGGTCACCGAGAGCACGGTGTTCTGGAACACGAGCGGTCTGGACGTGACCCTCGACGCCAGCGGTCTGCGCGTCAACACGGAATCGTTGGCGACCGTCGTCGCCGGTGGCATCGAGTTCGGCGTGCGCCCGACGGATCCGGCCACGCCGCCCGCCAAAGAGAATCGCCGGTTCCATCTGTTCCCCGATTATCGCCACGCCATGGCCAAACCGGACGAGGCCGGCGTCGCGCTCGAGATGCGGTTCGATGAACCGATTCGCGGTACCGCGGCCGGCGTCAACGTCGAGTTCGAAGGCGTCCACATCGGTGAGGTCTTGGAGATCGTCCCCGACTACGACGAAACGACCCGCACGTTTCATTTCGATGCTCGCGCGTTGGTGTTTCCTGCCCGTCTCGGCCCGGCCTACGCGAAGCTCGTGACCGAAGGCACGCACCGCGGCCTGAGCGGGACCGAGATGCTCCAACTGCTCGTCACCCGCGGCCTGCGTGCGCAGATCAAATCGAGCAACATCTTGACTGGCTCGTACTACATCGACCTGGCATGGTTTCCGCGGAAGGGACCGACGAACGTCGTTGCGAAACAAGGCGTCTGGGTGGTTCCTACCGAGCCCGGTGGATCCGAGAAGATGGAGCAACACGTCGAGAGCATTCTCGCGAAGGTAGACCGGATCCCGTTCGAGGCCATCGGTGGCGACATCAGCAACGCGACACACGCGGCCAGCTCGTTGCTCGGTCACCTGGACGCGAACGTGATGCCCGCGATGCAAGGAGTGCTCACGCGTGCCGAGGCCGCGATGGGTGCGCTACGCGAGAGCCTGGCAGCGCTCCGTGACAACGTCGCCGCGCCCGACTCGGCGATCCAGCAAACAACTCGAAGCACGCTCGAACAGCTGGATCGTGCGGCGTTCTCGTTACGTAGTCTCACCGACTATCTGCAGCGCCATCCCGAGTCGCTGGTGCGTGGACGTGCCTCGGGCCCCGAACCGAAATGAGGTTGATGTTCGCGACGGTGATGATGGCGTTGGGATGTTCCAGGCCACCGCTGTCCGCGCATGGCAAGCCTTCTTCGCGAGCGGGTAACGTCACGCTGACGATCATCGGAACCAACGACCTGCACGGCGCTTTGGACCGTTTGCCTAGACTCGCCGGTTTCATCGACAACGTCCGCGCAGCCCGCGTCGCCGATGGCGGCGGAGTGCTCCTGGTCGACGCGGGAGACATGTTCCAGGGGACCCTGTCTTCGAATCTCGCGGAGGGCAGTGATGTCGTCCGTGCATATAACGAAATGGGTTATGCGGCGGCCGCGATTGGCAATCACGAGTTCGATTTTGGTCCGGAGGGTCCAGCGGTGACCGCGACCGGCGGCGAGGATCGGCGTGGTGCGCTGAAGGCACGAGCGCGCGAGGCGCGGTTTCCGTTTCTGACGGCGAACGTGCGCGACACGCTGACTGGATCGCGGATCGACTGGACGAACGTGCAACCGTCCACGATGGTGGTGGTCGCGGGAGTCCGAGTCGGCATCGTCGGTGTCACGACCCGATCGGCGCCAGTCACGACGATGCCTGCGAACTTTGTCGGCCTCGAGGTGACGCCGCCAGCGCCCGAGGTCACGCGTGAGGCAGCGCGGCTTCGCGCTGCCGGTGCGACGCTGATTGTCGTGGCCGCGCATCTGGGCACGAACTGCACCGATCTTCGAGATCCCGACGATGCCTCGTCATGCGACCGAAGCGAAGAGTTGTTCGCCATGGTGGCTGGACTGCCGAGGGGAACCGTCGATGTCATCGTTGCAGGGCACACCCATGGAGTGATCGCACACGAGATCTCCGGCATCGCCGTCATCGAGTCGTACTCGTCGGGACGTGCGTTTGGTCGCATCGACCTCGACGTCTCCCGCGACGGTCGGGTCGACGCGGTGCGCATCGATCGACCGCACCCGATCTGTTCCGAGTCTCGCGCGGGCAGCGGATGTTTACCCGAGGTCTACGAAGGAAAGGCAGTTGTCGCCGATCGAGCCGTTCAGGCGATCGTCGACGCGGCTCTGCAACGCACCGAGAAGCGCGGCGATGAAGATCTCGGCGTGGTGCTGACCGACGAAGTCACCGAGGATCATGACGTCGAGTCGGCGGAGGGCGACCTGTTCTGCGACCTGATGTTGGCCGCGTGGCCGGCGGCCCAGATCGCGGTGAGCAACGGAGGCAGTCTCCGCGCGGGTCTCCCGGCCGGCGAGCTAACGTATGGCGCGCTCTTTCGAGCGATGCCGTTCGATAATCGTTTTGCGATCGTCGACGTGACGGGTGCAGCCCTGCGCCGGCTGGTCACCACCAATCTTCAGACGGCGACCGACATCCTTTCTTGGAGCGGTCTCACGGCGAAAGCTCGGTGCAACGGGAACACGCTCGACGTCGAGATCATGATCAACGGCCAGAAGCTCGATGAAGGTCGTACGTACGAGCTGGTCACGAGCGACTTTCTTGCGTCCGGTGGTCAGGGCGTGATCGGCGAGCTGAAGCTTTCGGCCACCGCGATTCACAACACCACCGTGATCGTGCGCGAAGCGATGGCAGGCGTCCTCCGGACCTGGAAAGGGACGTCGAAGGCGACAATCGACCCGACACGAATCCTGTCGGTTACGCACAGACGCCTCGACTACGTGGGCAGTCGACCGATCGAGTGCGCCGAGACTGGATCGGACGCGAGCGAGCCGTAGTGGGAAGGCATCGTTGAAGCAGTCTCGACCTGGCGCTCGCACCGAGTGAGCTGGTCGGTCGCGTCGCGACCGCGGCGCCGTGCTGCTCGAGGACCTGTCTCGCGGTGAATCCGCGATGTGGGCGCGGTGCCCCATCGTGCTAGCGTCGCCGGGGCACGTGTCGAACGATTCGAATCGAGCTGGTTCCTCTCTCGACGGATTTCTGACGGGCGGCGGCGACACCGGCGCCCTGATGCGGTCGATCGCCTGGTCGAAGACGCCGGTGGGACCAGTACACAGCTGGCCGCAGAGCTTGCGAACCGCGGTCAGCATCCTGATGGAGTCCCGGTTCCCGATGTACATCGCGTGGGGGCCCGGCTACACGCAGTTCTACAACGATGGTTATCGACCCGTCCTGGGATCGACGAAGCATCCGGCGGCGATGGGGTTGTCGGCGAGCGAGACGTTCGCCGAGAGCTGGCACATCATCGGCCCGATGTTCGACGGCGTGATGGCGGGTACCGCCGTCGGCGCGGAAGATTGGATGCTTCCGCTCGATCGTCACGGGTATCTCGAGGAGTGCTACTTCACCTTCTCGTACGGGCCGATTCGCGCAGAGGATGGACTGGTCGCTGGCGTGCACGTGACCGTGACGGAGACCACCGCGCGCGTGCTGCACGAGCGCCGCCTTCGTACCATGCGCGACGTCGCGGCGAGCGCCGCGGAGGCGCGGGTCGAGGAGCAAGCCTGGGCCGGCGCGACCAATGCGCTGTCGCACAACATCGAGGATCTGCCGTTCGTCCTGCTCTACGCGCTCGATGCAGAGGGATCGACGGCTTCGCTCGTGGGCAGCACGCTCCCCGCCCCCGGTACCCTGGCGTCTCCCCGGATCTCGCTCGATGTGGACTCGGGGTTGCCATTTCGGTGTGTCGTTGCCGACAATCAACCACGGTTGATGGACGTGACCACGTTCGGCGCCGTGATCGGTGCGAAGTGGCCCGAACCCGTGGTGGCAGCCCTCGTCCTTCCGATCGCGCGGGCGGGGTTACCAGCGCCATATGGCTTCCTCGTCGTCGGGATCAGCCCGCGGCGCGCGCTCGACGAAGAGTATCGCGGCTTCTTGATCCTGCTCGCAGACCACATCGCGACCGCGATCTCCAACTCGCGCACGTTGGCGGAGGAGAAGCAGCGATCCGTGGCTCTCGCCGAGATCGATCGCGCGAAGACTGCGTTCTTTTCGAATATCAGCCACGAGTTCCGGACCCCACTGACGCTGATGCTCGGGCCGCAGGAGGACGCGCTCGAATCGCCGTCGGGGTCGTTGGCAGGCGCGGATCTCCAGGCCGTCCACCGGAATACCCTCCGCTTGCTCAAGCTGGTCAACTCACTCCTCGACTTCGCGCGGGTTCAGGCAGGGCGGATGACCGCATCATACGAGCCCGCGGATCTGGCGGCGCTCACATCGGACCTCGCGAGCGCGTTTCGGTCGGCGATCGAACGCGGCGGCGTGCGCTTCGAGGTCGATTGCGCTCCCTTGCCGGAGCCGGTCTTCGTCGATCGCGAGATGTGGGAGAAGATCATTCTCAATCTCCTGTCGAATGCGCTCAAGTTCACGTTCGAAGGCATCATCCGGATCTCGCAGCGTATGGTCGGCGACCAGGTCGTCGTCGAAGTGCAAGACAGCGGCGTCGGGATTCCCGAGCACGAGATGCCGCGGCTCTTCGAACGCTTCCACCGCGTTGAAGGAGCCAAGGCCCGGACGCACGAAGGCTCAGGGATTGGACTCGCTCTCGTTCGAGATCTCGTGGGGCTTCACGGCGGCGCGATCGACGCGGTGAGCGTCGTCGACAAGGGCACCACGCTCCGGGTCACGCTACCGCGCGGACGCGCGCATCTCCCCGCGGCGCACATCGTGGAGGTAGTGAGCTCGCACGATGCGGAGAGCACCGCCAAGCCGTTTGTCGTCGAGGCGATGCGCTGGGTGCGGCCGGAGCCGGTGCCGCCGCCGTCACCCCGCGCGCACGCGTCGAGCCGAAGCCACGTCGTGATCATCGATGACAACGCCGACATGCGGGAATACCTCGTGCGCCTCTTGGGGCAGCACTGGTCGGTCGAATCGTTCCCCGACGGCGAGCGAGCGCTCGCGGCGATGGCGCGACGTCCGCCCGACCTGGTGATCACGGATCTGATGATGCCCACGCTCGATGGCGTCGGTCTGCTCCGCGCTCTACGGGCGACGGACGCAACAAGCGAGGTGCCCGTGATCGCGCTGTCCGCGCGGGCGGGAGAGGAAGCGCGTGTCGAGGGACTCCGTGCCGGCTTCGATGACTACGTGGTCAAGCCATTCTCGGCCCGGGAGCTGGTGGTCCGCGTCGAGGCTCTACTCGCGCGAGCTCAAGTCCGCGCGCTGGCCGAGTTGCACACCAAGCGCCTCGCCAACGTGTTCGAAAGTGCACCCGTCGGGATCGCGATCCTCCGTGGTCCCGAGCACCTCTTCGAGTTCGCGAACGCCAGCTACAGCGTGCAGGTCGGCGAGCGGCGCGTTGTCGGCAAGACCGTCCGCCAGGCGTTTCCTGACCTCGCAGGGCAGGGGGTGTACGAGCTGCTCGACGGGGTCTTCACGACCGGCGAGCGGTTCGTCGCGCGGTCTCGCCGGTTGATGCTCGTGCGTCCGCACGACGGCGTCGCCGAGGAACGCTTCTTCGATTGGGTGTATCAGCCCATGCGCGACGACACCGGCACGGTAGACGGCATCGTGGTGGTCGTGTTCGAGGTCACGGAGCTTGCGAGCGCGAGGCGCGACGCGGAGTCTGCCAATCGCGCCAAGGACGAGTTCATGGCGATCCTCGGCCACGAGCTTCGAAATCCGCTCGCCCCGATCCTGACCGCGGTCAACCTGATGCGACTGCGCGGCGATTCGTCCGTCGACAAGGAACGCTCGGTGATCGAGCGCCAGGCCCATCACCTGGTCCGCCTGGTCGATGACCTTCTCGACGTCTCGCGGATCGCGACCGGAAAGGTCGAGCTCAAAAACCAGCGCGTGGAAATCGCTGAGGTGATAGCGAAGGCACTCGAGATGGCCAGCCCCATGCTCGAACAGCGACGGCACACGCTCACGATCAACGTTCCGTCGCGGGGGCTGGTCGTCGACGGCGATCAGGGCCGGCTTGCCCAGGTCTTCTCCAATCTCTTGACCAACGCAGCAAAGTACACCGAGGCCGGCGGCGCCATCACGGTTACCGCATTGCGCGAGGACGCTCGGATCGTGGTGCGGGTCAGAGATACAGGAATCGGAATTTCTTCGGAGATGTTGCCCCGGGTCTTCGAGCTCTTCGCGCAGGAGCGTCAGGCGCTCGATCGAGCGCACGGTGGGCTCGGCCTCGGGCTCTCGATCGTGAAGAACCTCGTGGCGATGCACGGTGGGCAGGTCAAGGCTTCTAGCGAGGGTCACGGGCACGGTAGTGAGTTCGTGGTCGTCTTGCCGGCGGCCGATGCTGGTGCTGAACACGCAGTACGAAACGTCCCGACCACGAATGCCGCGGAGAGGGCATCGGCGATCCGGACGCGAGTCCTGGTTGTCGATGACAACGTGGACGCTGCCGAGTTGTTGGCCGCGTCACTCGAGCTGATGGGCCACACGGTTCGTATCGCGCACGATGGCCCGGCCGCATTGCGTGTCGCCGAGCAGTTCAAGCCCGAGATCGCGCTGCTCGATATCGGGCTTCCCGCAATGGACGGATACGAGCTCGCGCGGTTACTCCGCGAACAGTCCGATCTCCCGTACCTGAGCCTCGTAGCTGTGACTGGCTACGGCCAGGAATCGGATCGTCGCAAGGCTATGGATGCGGGTTTCAATTCCCATCTAGTCAAGCCGGTCGACATGGAGCGGCTGCGAACCGTGATGCGCGCGATGACCTCCGCCCAGAGCGGTTGAACGCGCATTCAGAGCTGTCACCGAGCGGTCACGCCCATCGCGCGCAGCCGCTCGTGGGGCCTCAACCAGATCGAATAGTTAGAAATCCGGAAACCGGAATTGGGTTTGCATAACGGCATCACCTTTATGATCCAGACAGTAGCGGTTTACACCATCGCGAGCGACAGCAGCATCGCCGGGCAGGAGCTCGGTCAGCAGATCAACGCAGCGCTCGGCGACGAGCGCCCCGATGCGGTGGTGGTGTTCGCGTCGTCCCGATTCGACCACGCAGCCTTTCTCCATGCGCTGACCGAGACCTGTCGGCCAGGCGTCCTGGTGGGTTCGTCGTCCGCCGGTGAATTCACCGGGCAGAGTCGTGGTGAGGGCTCCGCGTGCGCCCTCGCGATCCGCTCGCCCGATATGCGGTTCTCCGCTGGCATCGGCACCAACGTCGGAAAGGATCGAAAGGCCGCCGCGCAGGCCGTGGTGTCGAGCTTCCGCGGTCTCGAGGGAACCGAGTTCGCCTCGCGGACGGCCCTCGTCATGACGGATGCGCTGGCGGGTCATGCCGATGAGCTCATCGAACAGCTCACCGAGGCCACCTCCGGCACGTACGAGTTCGCAGGCGGTGGCGCGGGGGACGACGCGAAGTTCTCCCGGACGCACGTGTTCTGCGGGACTCGTGTCCTGAGTGATGCCGTCGTGGCGCTGGAGATTCTGTCCCAGAAGCCGCTCGGCATCGGCGTGCAGCACGGGTGGTCCCCGGCGAGCGAGCCATTCCGCGTCACCACCATCGAGGGCGCGCGGATCCTGACACTGGATGGATACCCGGCCGTGGAGATCTTCGAGCAACACGCGGCGGCGACGAACCAGCGGCTCGATCGAGCGAACCCCCTGCCGTTCTTCCTCCACAACATCCTGGGTATCGAGACCGCGTCGGGACACCGGCTGCGCGTTCCGCTCTCGGTCGGAGACGACGGATCGGTGACCTGCGCGGCGGAGATTCCCGCGGGAGCAAATGTTCACATCATGAAGACCTCCTCGGCCTCGGCGAGTGACGCGGCGGCGTCGGCGGCGCGTTCGGCTGTCAGCGCGTTGGGCGGCGGCGTTCCAGCGGCGGCCCTGTTCTTCGATTGCGTGGCGACTCGCCTCCGGCTTGGCGAGGTCTTCGGGTTCGAGCTCGAGGCGGTACAGGGCGCTCTCGGCGGTGGAGATCTCGTCGGATGCAACACCTATGGTCAGATCGCACGCGCCGAAGGCCAGTTCGGCGGATTTCATAACTGCACGGCCGTTGTCCTCGCTTTTCCCCGTTAGCTCGCGAGATGGATGCTCGCGAGACGATCCGGCTGCTCGATCTTCTCGCCGATGTGCGCGAACGGAGGGCCGCGAGCGAAGCACTCGCCAAGCACTTCGCGGCGACCGCGCTGTTCGTGTTCGTCCCCGATCCCGATCGCGCCACGAAGCTGATCCCGGCACCCGGATTTCCGACGGTGCCGTCGGTCCGTGGCTGGCGGGAGCTGCTTGCAGCGTGCGGCCGTCCGGGCGTCGAGCTCGGCCGGGTCGCGTACCCGGATGGCCGCTCGGACGCGGCGGCATGCGCGTATGCGTTCGACGGCCTCGTCGTGGTGCTGGTCGGCGCGACCGCACCCGACGCCGCGATCGGCGCTCAGCTCGCGATGGTCGCGCGCGTGCTGGCCGCGATGTTTCGCGCCGAGGCCGGGATCCTGACGGCACGCGGGGAGCTCGAAGTCGAGCGCCGCAACGCCGAGCGCATCGCGTCACTCGCCCGTGCTCTCGATCGTGCGCGCGGGGACGCGGAGCGCGCGACCCGAGTCAAGAACGACTTCCTCGCGATGCTCGGCCACGAGCTTCGAAATCCGCTGGCCCCGATCGTCACGGCGCTTCAGATGATGCGCATGCAAGGGATCAATACGCGTGCGCAGGACGTCCTCGAGCGCCAGGTCGCCCACGTCCTGCGCTTGGTCGACGACCTGCTCGACATCTCGCGCATCACGTCCGGAAAGGTCGAGCTGCGCCGCGAGCGTGTAGAGATCTCTGCGGTGGTGGCGCGCGCGCTGGAAATGTCGCGGCCCTTGCTCGAGCAACGCCGCAATGTTCTGACCGTGGACGTTGCGGAGCGCGGCCTGGTGGTCGATGGCGATCCGGCGCGGCTCGCACAGGTGTTCTCGAATTTGCTCACAAACGCCGCGAAGTACTCCGATCTAGGAACCGCGATCGAGCTTCGAGCGCACCGCGTGGGGGACCTCGTGCGGGTCTCCGTGGTCGATCATGGTATTGGCATCGACGCGCCGTTCATCGAGCGCGTGTTCGATCAGTTCGTGCAGGTCCCACAGGGGATCGATCGCGCGGCAGGTGGCCTCGGCCTCGGTCTCGCGATCGTCAAGAGCCTCGTACAGCGTCACCACGGCAGCGTCCGCGTCGCGAGCGACGGTGCAGGATGCGGTACTACCTTCGTCGTCGAGCTTCCTCTCTGCCGGGCTCCCGAGGTCCACGAAGCTGCGAAGCGGGTCGAAGCGCAGCTGCCCAGACCGGCGTCGTCGGCACGCGTGCTTGTCGTCGACGACAACACCGATGCGGCCTCGTTGCTCGCGGACGTGCTGACCGCGTACGGACATGACGTACAGGTTGCCCATAGTGGCCCCGACGCGTTACTTGGCCTGGCCTCGTTCACTCCCGATGCCGCGCTCCTCGATATCGGACTCCCGGTGATGGATGGCTACGAGCTCGCGCGCGCTCTTCACGCCCGGCTTCCCGGGTTGAAGCTCGTAGCCTTGACCGGCTACGGACAGCCGGACGACCGTGCGCGCTCGAGTGCTGCTGGGTTCGACGCCCACCTGGTCAAGCCGGTGTCGATCGCAAATCTCACACGCACGCTCGAAGACCTTCTCGCGTAGGACCTCTAGCTGGACCTCGCATCCGGCACCACGCGAGCGCTGGAGGTCTCGCACATTTCCACAGCCCGTGATCAGGCCACCGACCTCATCAATCTAATGACGGGCACGGACGTTGCACAACGCGAGTAGCCGCAATCGCTCGATCGGACTAGTACCTGAGCCCTACCTTGTTTCCTCGGCGAATCGGCCGAACCTCACCCCATGGACATCGCCACGTGCAGGTATGTGAATGATTCCTGGTCCGAGCCGCTTCCTTCGTTCCTCGACTCCGACCAGACCTTGGTCCTGGTTTTTGCGGCCCGCTCCTACGTAGAACGGCCCGAGGTCCTCGCAGAGCTGGCTGCCGCGTTCCCGAGAAGCATCGTGATGGGATGCTCGACCTCCGGGGAGATCGATCAGACCGAAATCCGAGACGAGTCGATCGCCGTCGCGGCGGTTCGCTTCGCGAACACGCGGATTCGCTACGTCCACACGACACTCGAGTCTGGATCAGACTCGTCCGTCGCAGGCGAGATGCTCGCCGCCGGGCTGGTGACCGACGACCTTCGCGCCGTGGTCGTGCTGTCGGAGGGGCTGCACGTCAACGGCAGCTCTCTCGTGCGCGGGCTCAACGCCCGCTTGCCCGAGCATGTCGTCGTCACCGGTGGCCTCGCAGGAGACGGGGCACGGTTCGCGCGTACGTGGGTCCTCGCCGGCGGCGTGCCTCAGACAGACGCGATTGCCGCAGTGGGCCTCTACGGGTCGAGTCTGCGCGTCACGCATGGCTCCCAGGGCGGATGGGACTCGTTCGGACTCGAGCGCAAGGTCACCGCGTCGCGAGGTAACGTTCTTCTCGAGCTCGATGGACAGCCCGCACTCGAGCTCTACAAGGGATACCTCGGCGAGCGCGCGGCCGACCTTCCGAGCTCCGCGCTGCTGTTCCCCCTCGCGCTACGCGACTCGATGGACAGCGCGAACAGTGTCGTCCGTACCGTCCTTTCGGTGGACGAGGCAGCGCACTCCATGACGTTTGCCGGAGACATCCCGACCGGTCAGTACGTCAAGCTGATGCGCGCGAACTTCGACCGACTCGTGTTGGGTGCGCGGGGCGCCGGACATGCCGCGATCGGCGACCATGTCGGTCCGACCTTGTCGATCGCGATCAGTTGTGTCGGGCGCCGGCTGGTCCTGGGCGAACGCGCTGAGGAAGAGACCGAGGCCACTCTCGATGCTCTTCCCCCAGGAACGACGCAAATCGGCTTCTACTCGTACGGTGAGATCTCACCCCACGCAACCGGGCGCTGCGAGCTTCACAATCAGACCATGACGCTGACGGTCCTGAGCGAAGCGGCGTGAGGTCGCGCGTCACCATCACGCCGAACCAGCGCGATAAGCGGGCGACGAGCCATCCGCTCTTCGATCGACTCCTTCGGAAGGTCGGTGCCTCCCTGGAGGCCGTGCCATCCCTCGAGGCTTGGCAAGCGTTGGCCGCAATCGTCGCCCGGACATACTGGGATGCCGACCAGGATCGCTACACGATGGAACGCGCGATGGACATGTCGTCGCGGGAGATGCAGCGACTCTACGAGGAGCTTCGTCAGCGTACGCAGCACGAGATCGCCGTGCTCCGCCACTCTGAAGAGCGGCACCGCTTGTTGTTCGACAGCAATCCGTTGCCGATGTGGGCCGTCGATACGGAGACGCTGCGGTTTGTCGACGTCAACCACGCAATGGTCGCGACGTACGGCTATTCACGCGACGAGTTCCTCGCGATGCGCGCGATGGACGTCAAGATCCTCGCGGACGTCCCCGAGATGGTTCGTGACATCCAGTCTGCCCCAGCGAACGAGATCCGGCACATCGGCCTTCGGAAGCACAAGTGCAAGAACGGGACGATCATCGAAATAGACATCACGGTCCACGCACTCCTGATGGACGCGCGGCATTGTGTCCTCGGGGTCGGGCTCGACATGACACGCGCCCGCCGGGTCGAGGAGGAGCTCCGGCAGGCGCAGAAGATGGAAGCGGTGGGGCGTCTGGCCGGCGGCATCGCGCACGACTTCAACAACATCCTGGCAGTGATCCTCGCGAACTCGGAGTTCACGCTCGAGGGACTCGGTGACGATCACGCGGCGGCGGGGGGTGTCGAAGAGATTCGGAAAGCGGCGACGCGCGCGGCCGGCCTTACTCGCCAGCTCTTGACGTTCAGCCGCAAACAGAAGCGACAGGCCAAGCCGCTCGCGCTCAATTCGATCGTCACCGGGATCGAGGCGATGCTGAATCGGATCGTCGGAGAGGACATCACCATGTCGGCGATGATCGCCACGGATCTCGGGACCATCGACGCAGACCCGGGCGAGGTCGAACAGGTCCTCATGAATCTGGTTGTCAACGCCCGCGACGCGATGCCAGCAGGAGGTCAGCTCTTCCTCGAGACGTCAAACGCCACCGTCGACGAGGCCCATGCCGCGGAGGTCGGGGTCGTCGCGGGGCGTTACGTCGTGCTCTCGGTGAGCGACACCGGATGCGGCATGAGCGAGGACGTCCGCACCCACATCTTCGAGCCGTTCTTCACGACCAAGGATGTCGACAAGGGGACCGGGCTTGGCCTGGCGACGGTGTTCGGCATCATGAAGGAAAGCCGCGGCGGAATCAGCGTCTACTCCGAGCTTGGCCGCGGGACGACCTTTCGCATGTACTGGCCGCGCATCGATGCAGCCGTACGAAAGGACTCGTCGTCACGCTTCGTTGCTGCCCGCGGGTCCGGCACGGTCCTGGTCGTCGAGGATGACAACCAGCTCCGCGCCATCTTGCGCCGCTACCTCACGGGCTGGGGATATACGTTGCTGGAGGCGCCGAACGGCGTGGCAGCACTCGAGTTACTCCAGGGGCATGCCGGGCCGATCGATCTGCTGCTCACGGACCTCGTGATGCCGGGCGGGCTCGACGGGCGCTCGTTGAGCAAGCACGTGATCGCAGAGCGGCCGTGCGTGAGGGTGGTGTTCATGTCGGGCTACACCGAGCACGCGGCGATCACGACCGCCGAGATCGGTCCCGAAGACCACTTCGTGCAGAAGCCCTTCAGCGCACAGATTCTCTCCGAGACGTTGCACCGCGCCCTTCGCGGCCAGGTAGCCGCAGGTGAGACGTGACGTGGGTGCCGCGAGTGCCGCTCCGAACGTGTCAGCTCGCGGGTGAGTCGGCCTGCGCGCGGTGATCGAACGCGATCGTTGTAATGCGCGAGGTCGGCATCGACATCACGAGCCACCGCAGCAGATCGACCGACGAGATCGATCCAGCAAGCGTCGATACGGTGATCACGCTCTGCGCGGAAGAAGTCTGCCCGTCGTGGCCTGGCGCGTTCGAGCGGTTGCATTGGGGGCTACAGGATCGCGTAACGACCACCCCGCAGTTTCCTGCGAACAGGTGCTCGCGCGCTTCCCTGCTACGCGCGACGACCTGCGGCGCCGCGCGATCGCGTGGGCGGGGATTGCTGCGACGATGACCGCTGCGCCGCTGATGCCTCGGGCGCTGTGAAAGGCGTTGCGACACCCCCCCAGTAACCCGTAAGGTCAAGACGTTGCGTCGCGTCGTCCTCATCCTGCTAGCGCTCGTCCTGTTCGCGCCTTCCGTGGCGCGTGCTTCGGCCTGGTACCGCTGCGCGCATGACGGCCAGACCCGCACGTCGTGCTGCTGCCCCCCGACGGCGAAGCACCACAAGACACCCACTTCGAACACCGCGATCCGCGCCGCCTGCTGCTGCTCCATCACGCAGCTCGCCGCAGCCGAATCATCGGAGCGTGCGGTGTCTTCGCTCGCGCTGGACATGGCACCCGCGATGGTGACCGTCGTCGCGGTGGCACCGATCGAGACGCCCGTGCGCGTGGCGATCCTCGACTATTCATCCCCGCCGCGCGGGCCACCCGAATCGTTGTTCGCTCGGTCCTGTTCGTTGCTGCTCTGATCGCTGGCTCTCGACATCGTTGATCGAGCCACCCATTTGCCGCGCCGACACGCGGTGTGCCCTCGCCCGCGCATGCGGGCAGGAGTGATCCCATGCGCAGCTATTTTCTCTTCTTGTTGATCGTCGTCGTGTCGGCATGTGCCGGCGGGGAGGGCATGCGCGAGCACGACGCGATGATCGCGACGCTCGGCAGGTTCGACCGTGACCGGCCCGCGCAACTCGTCGACGAGGTCGTGCTCGGCGCGACGGCGCTCGACCGTGCGCAACTCGTCGCAGCGGTCCTCGCCCGGAATCCCGACCTCGACGCAGCACGGGCGACGTGGCGGGCTGCGGTTGCGGCGTATCCGTCGGCGGTCACGATCGATGATCCGCGGCTGACCTACGAGGTCGCCCCGTTCAGCATCGGCTCCTCGGTGCCGTTCGGCCAGCGTGTCGAGCTGAGCCAGAAGCTTCCTTATCCCGGCAAGCGCACCGCGGCCGGCGATGCCGCGCTCGCGAGCGCCGATGCGGCCGAGGCTGACTACGAAACGCTCCGGCTTGAGCTGGCGGAGGCGGCCGTTCACGCCTTCGATGACGACTACGTCGCCGCGCGTGCGCTGGAGGTCAACACGCACCACCACGAGCTGATCGATCGCATTTACAAGAGCGCGACCGCGCAGTACACGGTCGGCAAGGCGTCGCAACAGGATCCGCTGGAAGCGGAGGCCGAGCTGATCGCACTCGACCGCGAACGCCTGATGCTGGAGACGCAGCAACGCACAGCGACGGCGCGCATCAACCGGTTGCTGCGACGACCGGCCGACGCACCACTTCCACCACCACCTGCGAGGCTGGAGATCGTCGCGGAGGCGGGCGAGGGCTCGGCCCGGCATCCGAAGCTGGTTGCCGCCGAGGCCAGGATCCGCGGTCGCGCGGCGGAGATCGCCGGCTCGCGGCGCGACTTCTATCCGGATCTCGAGCTGATGGGTTCGTATGACTCGATGTGGAGCGATTGGCAGCACCGCATCATGATCGGCGTGGGCGTCGAGCTTCCACTCGAGCGCAGCGGCAGGCGCGCATCGGTCGAACATGCGGAAGCAGAGCAAGCCAAGGCCACGGCCGAGCTCGCGTCGGTGACCGACATGCTGGCCGAGGATCGCGATCTCGCGCGCCGCGCGATCGTCGAGGCCAGAGCGGATCTGGAGCTCGACGAGAAGCGAGCGCTTCCGACCGCGCGCGCGCGTGTGGATGCCGGGCTCGCAGGGTTCACCGCCGGACAGACACCGTTCTCGACGGTCGTGAGGGCGGAGCACGCGCTCCGTGACGTCGAGCTTCGCGTGGAGCAGACGCGGGCCGACCTCGACCGGCGGATCGCGACGCTCGATCGGTTGTCGGGTCGAATCGCGGGAGGTGTCCGATGAGCGAGTCGACGCCAGGACCGGTACGCCGCATTCACGCGCTCCCAGCGATCCTCGCCGCGATCTTGATGGTCGTCGCGCTGATCTTCCGTCACGACCTCGTCGCGTGGTTCACGGGGGCGCCCCTCGACGGCGGCCCGACCTCGTCGGCCACACGCGTGCGTGCGGGTGCGCTGTCGATCGAAGTCGCGATGCAACCCGATCCGCCACGCGAGAAGGGCAACCGTGCTCGCGTCAAGGTCACCACGTCGGCCGGAGCGCCCGTCACCGGCGCGACCGTGCGGCTCGACTACGTGATGCCCGCGATGGGCGGTATGCAGGAGATGCGCGGTGGTGGCGACGGGACCGACGACGGCGGCGGGCGCTACTCGATCCCGTTCGATCTCCCGATGAGCGGGAGCTGGACCGTCGAGCTTCGCGTGGGGTCCAGCGCCGGAACCGCGAGCGCTCGCTACACGCTGCGCGTCGGGTCTTCCGGCCTCACGCCGCTCGCCGGCACGGGCGAAGCCTCGGCGGGATCCGGTAGCGCTACGGGGAGCGGGAGCGATGCGGCGTATTACACGTGCTCGATGCACCCGCACGTGCACGCAGAGCATCCGGGCGTGTGTCCGATCTGCTCCATGCCCCTGCTACCGGTCTCGCAGACGGAACAGCAGACGGCTGTGGTGCGAGTCGACGAGAACCGCCGCGCCCGGCTCGGCATCCGGACGGCGAAGGTCGTACGCGCCCCGATGACGCTCGAAATCCGGGCGCCAGGCAGGCTCGTCGTCGACGAGACGCGCCTCCACGATGTCACGCTCGAGATCGGTGGCTACGTCTCGGCGCTCGCCGTGAATGCGACCGGCCAGCGCGTTGCCAAGGGCGACCCGCTGTTCACCCTCTACAGTCCCGAGCTGTATGCAGCGCAGCAGGAGTACCTGATCGCGCGCACGAACCGCGACGCGATGCACGAGGCCGGGGACGCGACGCGCAGCGATGCGCTCGTCCGCGCCGCGGAGACCAAGCTCGAGCTATGGGGGCTCGGAGAGGATCAGCTCCACGCCATCGTCGCGAAGGGCGAACCGATCGAGCGCGTTCCGTTCCGATCGCCGGCGAGCGGCGTCGTGATGGAAAAGTCCGTGGTCGATGGCGACGCGGTCACCGCGGGCCAGCGCCTGTTCCGGATCGCGGACCTCGATCAGATCTGGGTCGAGGCGGATGTCTACGAGGCGGATCTCGGACGGATCGCGAAGGGCCAAGCCGCGACGATCACGCTCACCTACCTCCCCGGGCGCACGTTCGAGGGCAAGGTGGCGTTCATCTACCCGTATCTCGATCCGACCTCGCGCACGGGGCGCGTGCGGATCGCGCTTCCGAACAAAGGGATCGAGCTGAAGCCCGACATGTTCGCGACCGTCACGTTCGATCTACCGCTCGGCGACAGGATCCAGGTTCCAAGCTCGGCGGTCATCTACACCGGGCCACGGCGCCTGGTGTTCGTCGACCTGGGAGACGGACGGCTGAGACCACAGGAGATCACGATCGGCGCGCGCAGCGGCGACCTCGTCGAAGTGCTGAGCGGCATCAACGAGGGTGACTCGATCGTCACGTCCGGGAACTTCCTCGTCGCCGCGGAGAGCCGCGTCCGCTCCGGCGGCATGCTCCCGGAAGGGGACGGCGATGCGCACTGAGTCCCGGCGTCCTGGCGCGATCGGCTGGGTCATCGCCGGAAGCGCGCGCAATCCGCTGATCACGATCTTGCTCGTCGGTGGCCTCGCGGTCTGGGGTTGGTTCTCGCTGCGCCGCGCGCCGCTCGATGCCATCCCGGATCTATCCGACGCGCAGGTGATCATCTTCACCGACTGGACGGGCCGCAGCCCCGATCTCGTCGAAGACCAGATCACGTATCCGATCTCCTCGGCGCTCGTGTCCGCACCCGGAGTGAAGTACGTGCGTGGCCAGTCGATGTTCGGGATGTCGTTCGTCTACGTCATCTTCGACGATGGGACGGACATCTACTGGGCGCGCAGCCGCGTGCTCGAGTACCTGAACCAGACCCAATCGCACTTGCCGGCGGGTGTCACCCCGCGGCTCGGGCCGGATGCGACCGGGGTCGGATGGGTGTTCGAGTACGCGCTTGTCGATCGAACGGGAAAACACGATCTCCAGCAGCTGCGCTCGCTCCAGGACTGGAACCTCCGCTTCGCGCTGTCGAGCGTCAAGGGCGTCGCCGAGGTCGCGTCCGTCGGTGGCGCGGTCAAGCAGTATCAGATCAGCCTCGATCCCGCGAAGCTGCTCGCGCTCAAGGTCCCACTCCACGCCGTCGCGATCGCCGTGCAGCGCTCGAACGAGGACGTGGGCGGCAGCGTGATCGAGGTGGCCGGTCACGAGCACGTGATCCGTGGACGAGGATATGTCCACAAGACCTCCGATCTCGAGTCGGTCCCACTCGAGACGACGCCGGGAGGTGTCCCGGTCCGGGTGCGCGACGTCGGCGAGGTCTCGATCGGCCAGGACATCCGGCGCGGCGTGGCGGAGCTCGATGGCGAAGGGGAGGTGGTCGGCGGCATCGTGATCATGCGCTACGGCGAGAACGCGCTCGACGTCATCGACGGCGTGAAGGCGCGCCTCGCCGAGATCGAGAAGACCCTGCCCGAGGGTGTGCACGTCGAGATCACCTACGACCGGTCCGAGCTGATCCGCGCGTCGATCGCGACGCTCACCGGAACGCTCGTCGAGGAGATGATCGTCGTCGCGCTGATCATCTTCATCTTCCTGTTGCACGTGCGCAGTGCGCTGATCCCGATCCTCACCTTGCCGCTCGGCGTGTTGCTCGCGTTCATCCCGATGGGCCTGCAGGGCCTGACGGCGAACATCATGTCGCTCGGCGGTATCGCCGTCGCGATCGGAGCGATGGTCGATGCCTCGATCATCATCATCGAGAACATTCACAAGAAGCTCGAAGAGTGGGAGCGCGACGGATGCACCACGCCGCGACTCGACGCGATCATCGCGGCGATGCAGGAGGTCGGCCCGTCCGTCTTCTTCTCGCTGCTCGTCATCACGGTGTCGTTCATTCCGATCTTCACGCTCGAAGGCACCGAAGGTCGACTGTTCAAGCCGCTGGCGTTCACGAAGACGTACTCGATGGGCTTCGCCGCCGTGCTGGCGGTGACCCTCACGCCGGCGCTCGCCGCGATCTTCATCCGCGGACGTCTGTTCGGGGAGCACCGGCATCCGATCAATCGCCTGCTCACACGGGCCTATGCACCGGTCGTCCGCTGGGTCGTGCGCTACCGCGGGACCGTCATCATCGGCGCGCTGCTCGTCGTCGCGTTCACGGTGCCCGCGTGGTTCCGGCTCGGCCGCGAGTTCATGCCGCCGCTCAACGAAGGGGTGATCCTGTACATGCCCACGGCGCCGCCGGGGATGTCGGTCGCCGAGGCATCGCGCGTGCTCCAGGAGATGGACCGCGAGCTGAAGGCGTTCCCCGAGGTCGCGTCGGTATTCGGCAAGAACGGGCGGGCCGAGACGCCGACCGATCCGGCGCCCCTCGGCATGGTGGAGACCATCGTCGTGCTCGAGCCGCGCGAGCAGTGGCGCGCGGGCATGACCTGGGATCGCCTGCTCGCCGAGATCGACGCGAAGCTCCAGTTTCCCGGCATGCCGAACATCTTCTGGATGCCGATCCAGACCCGCACGGAGATGCTCTCGACCGGCGTGCGCAGCCCGCTCGGCGTCGAGGTCTATGGCGACAACATCGACGACATCGAGCGGAGCGCCATCGCGATCGAGAAGGCGGTGGCTCGGGTGCCAGGTACGCGCAGCGCGTTCGCCGATCGGTCGACCGGCGGCTTCTACATCGACCTGGTCGTCAAGCGCGAAGCGGCCGCGCGGCTCGGGCTCACCGTGGCCGACGTCAACGAGGTGATCCAGACCGCGATCGGCGGCATGAACGTCTCCGAGACCGTCGAGGGCCGCGAGCGCTACTCGATCAACGTGCGGTATGCGCGCGAGTACCGCGACGATCCGTCGGTGCTGGACAAGGTGCTCGTCCCGACGCCGTCGGGTGCGCAGGTCCCGCTCTCCGAGGTCGCCGAGGTCAAGACGGTGACCGGGCCCCCGATGATCCGCTCCGAGGACGGCAAGCTCGTCGGGTTCGTCTTCCTCGACACGACGCGCGCGATCGTCGACTACGTGAACGACGCGCGCGCGGTGATCGCGCGCGACGTGCAGCTCCCGAAGGGCGTCCGGATCGCGTGGGTCGGGCAGTTCCAGTACAACGAGCGCGCGGACGCGAAGCTCGTCGTGGTCCTCCCGATCACACTTCTGATCGTGTTCGTCCTGCTGTTCCTGAACACGCGCTCGCTCGTCGAGACCGGGATCGTGTTGCTGGCGGTGCCGTTCTCGCTGGTCGGCGCGATCTGGCTCGTCTACTTGCTCGACTACAACGTCAGTCAGGCGGTGAAGGTCGGGATGATCGCGCTCGCTGGACTCGATGCGGAGACCGGCGTCGTGATGCTCCTGTACCTGACGCTCGCGCACCGGCGATGGCTCGCAGAGGGCCGGCTCCACACGCGCGACGATCTGCGCGAGGCGATCGTCGAGGGCGCGGCGCACCGCATCCGGCCCAAGCTGATGACGGTACTCACGATGATGATCGGCCTCGTGCCGGTCCTGTGGAGCACCGGCGCGGGCGCCGACGTGATGAAGCGCATCGCCGCGCCGATGGTCGGCGGCCTCGTGACGTCGTTCGTCCTCGAATTGCTCGTCTACCCGGCGATCTTCGCCGTGTGGAAGGGTCGACACCTGCCGGCGTCGATCGTGCCTTCTGCGACCGAGCTACCACCGAAGGAAGAGACGCCATGAGGCGTTGTCGCCGTCGCAGAGGTTCTCGGTTTGGCCGGGGACGCTACGTCGGCCGTGGATCTTTTTTTCCTGTGGCGGACGCGGCTTTCGCGGCCTGCCAGGTCGCGAAGCGCTTGCGCATCTCGTCCCGCACGTCGTCGGGCATCGGCTCGTCGGGCAGCTGGCCTACCGCAGCCACGGTCGCCTTCATCTGGCGCAGGTACGCGCGGCAGTTCTTGCACATGCCGACGTGCATCTGGAACCGCATGCGCTCCGCGAATCGCATCCGACCTTCGAGGTAGTCGGTGATGAGCTCGGTGATCTGTTTGCAGCTGAGCATCAGCGTTTGTCCAGGTGTTGTTCGAGCCGAGCGCGGAGACGAGACCGAGCGCGGTGGAGCAGCACCCGCTGATTGGTCTCGTTGATCTCGAGAGCGTTACACACGTCTTCGGCCGTCCAGCCAAGCGTATCGCGCAACATGACGACGACGCGTTGTGTTTCGGGGAGTTGGCGCAACTCGGCGTCCAGCAATGCCATCGCCTCCTGGTTCCCCACCAACTGCTCCGGGGTCTCGTCCTCCCACCGGTCGGGTGGGGCGCTCCACTTACCGCGATCATCGAACCGCGACGGATCGACAACGGACTCCGCGGACTCGTCGTGCTCGCCATCGGCCATCGCGGAGAACGGCGTCATCCGCGCCTCGCGAACGCCCTTGGTCTTGGAACGGTTGACCAGGATCCGGGAGATCCACGTGCCGAGCGAGGATCGCTCCTCGAACGAATCGAGGCCGTCGAGGACGGCGACCCAGGTGTCCTGGACGACCTCCTCGGCCGAGGCTTCGGTGGACACGAAGGCTCGCGCGAGGCGCTTGAGCGGAGCGTGATAGCGCCGGACGAGGACATCGAACGCGTCCGCGTCGCCCGAACGAAGTCGGGCCAGCAGCTGGGTCTCCTCGGGGGGCGCCACGGGTTTGGCGCACGGTATGCGTGCGGAGGGAATGGGTCCAGCAGCGCCACGGCCCATTCGTTGCGCGGACAATCGGGACGAGCTCCGTGTAACGAATCAGGCCGTGAGGAGACCAGCCAGCATGTCGGAGCTGCCACCTACCACTTCCACGCTCGATCTCGAAGCCGCCGTGCGCCAGCGCTACGGAGAGGCCGCCCATGCACGCGAGCCGGCTCTGTGCTGTCCCGTGTCGTACGACCCCAAGCTCCTGGAGGCCATCCCGGCCGAGGTGATCGAGCGCGACTACGGCTGCGGCGAT
>JBDUAS010000286.1:0-8642 GCA_040004535.1 Deltaproteobacteria bacterium | reverse complement strand
GTCGAGAACGGGTAGTCGCCCATCTTCGGCGGATCGCCGGTGATGATGACGAGGTTGCGCAGGCCGAGGCCGTGAGCACCGAGCAGATGCGCGACGAGGCCGAGGAAGCTGCGGTCGCGCGCGCACACGTGGAGGATCGGTTCGACCTTGGTTGCGCTGGCGAGCCGCGCACACACCGCGATGTTCGCCATCCGGGCCGATGCTCGCGGACCGTCGGCGATGTTGACCACGTCGACGCCGGCCGCGAGTAGCTGCTCGACTTGCTGCTGGGTCTTCGTTACATCGAGCCCGGTCGGCGACGTCAGCTCGACCGAGACGGCGAACTCCTTGTTCGCGATCCGCGCACCGAGCCGGCTGCGCGACGCGAGTGAGGTCTTCGCCGCAGGGGCGGCCGATTCGATCGCCGGGGCGCGGGTGGTCATCGCGGCGACGGTATCGATCTGCTGGCTCTCGCCGCGCAGCATGCGGACCGCGCCGAGCATCGCGCGCGTGTGCTCCGGCGTCGTCCCGCAGCAGCCGCCGACCATGCGCACGCCGCTCTTCAGCATCCGGCGCGCGAACACGCCGAAGTGCTCCGGGTTCGCGACGTACAGCGTGCGGCCCTCGACGGAGGCGGGTAGGCCGGCGTTCGGTTGCGCGATCACCGGTTTGCCGCGGCCCACCATGCTCGTGACGACCTGATACAGCTCCGAAGGGCCGAGCCCACAGTTGCCGCCGACGACATCGGCGCCTGCTGCGATCAGGCGGTCCGCGATCTCGGCGGGCCCGAGACCACCGTCGCTGCGACCCTCGCCATCGAACACCATCATCGCGAACACGGGCACTTTCGGTCCGCGCTCGCGGCTGACGTGGATCGCCTCCTCCATCTCCAGGATCGAGGTGAACGTTTCGAGCACGATCGCGTCGACGCCGGCGAGGACGAGCGTATCGATCTGCTCGGCGAGCGCGAACCTGGCAAGCCGGCGCTCGGTCTGGGTGGCGATGTGGAACTTCGCGCCGGTCGGCCCGACCGCGCCCGCGACGTACGCACGATCGCCGGCGGCCGAGCGCGCGAGCTCGACGGCGGCGCGGTTGATCTGCTGGACCTGATCGACGAGCCCGTGGCGGGCGAGGGCGCTGCGATTCGCGCCGAACGTGTTGGTCTCGATCACATCGGCGCCGGCCGCGACGTAGTCCTGGTGGATCTTGCGGACCAGCTCGGGCTGCGCGAGGTTGAGCTCGTCGTAGCTGCGGGTGTGAAGCACGCCGCGCTCGTAGAGCAACGAGCCCATCGCGCCGTCGATCAACAGCGGGCCCGAAGCGATCGCTTCGCTCAACGGCTTCGCGGGACCCGACGTCATGACTGTTTGCCGCGAAAGCTCCGGCCGGGCATCGCAATCGAACCGAGTGTGCGGCGCACCGTGCGTAGCGCATCGCCCCGGCCGACCTGAGCGAGGTGACCGCCGTCGAACCACAACACGTCTCGCTGCCAGTGCGCGGCCAGCTCTTCCGCTTGCTCGGGACCGGTGATCCGATCTCCGCGGCCCGCGATCACGAACAACCGCTCGCGCGGCACGCGAGGCGGGCGAGTGAGCGGCGCGTGGACCGCAAATGCGTCGACGAGCAGATCCTCGGTGATGCCTGCCTTGATCGCGTGGCGGCGCTGGGGCGAGTCCTCGCCGAGCCGCCACATCAAGCGGCCGAAGTTCACGGCCGGAATCATCGCGACCGCGAAGTCGACGCCGCCGACGTCGCCGGTCTCAGGGGGCCCGGCGATACTTGCCCACAGCGACGTGGTGTAGCCGCCGAGGCTCATCCCCATCACGCCGACGTGGTGCGCGCCGCGACTCCGCAGGAACAGCGACAGCGCGCGCAGATCGTAGATCGCATGGCCGAAGGCTTCGTTCGTGCGCAGCGGGTTCGGCGACGGGAACAGCGCGCCGGACTTGACGACGCCGCTCACCGCGGGCGCGCGATTGCCGTGATAGGGCAGCTGGAACGACACGACGTCGTAGCCGTGCTTCAGCCAGTACGGCACGACGAACGTGCGCTGCGTGACCCAGTGGTTGCCGCCGCCCCAGCCGTGGATCAGCACGATCGTCGGCCGGCCGCGATCGCTGGTCCACCACCGTGCGTGCGCGATCTGGTTCTCGCGGTGGGCGAGGTGGACGTCGCGCGCGACCGGCAAGAACGGCTGGTAGTCGGTGCGGTAGGTGAGATCGACGATCTGGGTGCCGAGCGGACCATCGCCGAGCGGCGCAAGCGTGACGACGGGCAGCTCGGGCGCCGGAAAGAACCGGCTCGGCGAGCCCAGCGTGTCGTGGTTGTAGGCGCGCGCGACCGCGATGAGATCGGCCCGCGGATCGCCTTCGTCGAGGCGCGGCGTGCGCGGTGCCATCCGGCGCTCCATCAAGCGCACCACGCCGCGATCGAGGGCGGCGGTCGCTCGCGTCAACACCGAACGCATTGCGTCACCGTACCGTACTTCGACCTTGAATCCTAATCGCGCTATGACGTCGCTATGGCTATGCGATGGGCCCTTCGCGCAGGGTTTGCCACGGTGCTCGTCCTCGGAGGGACGGCCGCGGCGGATACGTTTGGCGGGTTCTCTACGATCGACGCTCCCTACCTGGTCAACCAGGATCGGCTGTGCACCCCGCTCGAGGTCGTGAACGGCCAGGCGACCGGCGCGCCCAAGTGCGAGAAGGCCGCGGCCGATGACATCGCGAAGGCGACGATCAAGCCGGGCGTCGTCCAGAGCGGTGCGAAGGCGACGTATGGAGCGAGTGCCGCCGGCTCGACGCTGACGATCACGAAGGACGGCACGGCAGTCGTCGTGTGGAAGACGCCGGATCCGATCGGCAAGGTCGCGGACGTGTTTGCGAGCCCGCACGAGGACCGGGTCGCGGTGACCTACACGACGCGCGCACTCGGCAAGGAGACCGCGAGCGTGATCGCGTTCACGATCGTGAAGACCACGGGGCGTGATTCGAGCGCGACGTCGCCGAGCAAGTCCCCGGGCGCCGCGGCGGTAACGGCTCCCGGCCCGACGCCGAAAGACGATCCCGCGGTGACGAAGGCCGTCGCGGCGGCGCGCAAGGCGGACAAGAAGAAGGCGCTCGCGGCGTGGCAAGCGGTGCAGGCGCTCGACGCCGATCACAGCGAGGCGCGCTATCAGATCGCCGCGTTTCAGGCCGGCGCGAAGCACACCGCGGACGCCATCGCGACGCTCGACCAGCTCGCGAAGAGCTCGCGCGGCGATGCGATCGAGTGGCTGGTCGAGGCGCGCTTCGATCCGGTGTTCGCGGCGATGCGCTCCGACGCGAAGTACCGCGCGGCGGTCGGGCTCGATCGCCCGCCGGCGACGGTGTACGAGCGCTTGATGGGGTTCGGCGGCCAGTGGGAGCAAACCGGCACGAGCTGCGATACGCCGCAGATCCGGCTCGTCGTGAAGCGCGACCGCAGCGTGAAGCTGAACGTGAAGAGCAGCTGCAATGGCCAGGTCTACGACATCCCGTTCAAGGGGACCTGGCAGGTCGACGATGCGGATCACGTCACGCTGATCATGCCGACGAAGGGGCAGGCGGCGTCCGCGAAGGACGAGGCCCCGTGCGACCTCAAGAAGCATGGTGAAGAAGACGAGCTGCACTGCGTCGTCGGCAAAGACCTCGAATTCACCGTCCTGCCCACACGTCGGTAAGCGGGACCACCGGCCGGCGTGCGGAATAGCTCGGTCCGCGTGAACGCAATTGTGTCACCGGCCACTAACTCGCTGGACGCACGCTATGCTGGCCCGGGTGAAGCGCGAAACCGGATCGACGACCGCTCTCGACCCGGTCGACGAAGCGGACTTGATCCGGCGTTGCCGCGCGGACGAACGCGCCGCCCAAGACGAGCTCTATCACCGGTTCCGCCGTCAGGTCGCGGGCAACTTGTACCGCGTGCTCGGCGATCGCAGCGACCTCGAGGACCTCGTCCAAGAGGTGTTCGTGATCGCGTTTCGCGGGCTCGACCGGTTCCGTGGCGACGCCCGGCTATCGACGTGGCTCTACCGGATCTGCGTGAACGTCGCGCTCGGTCGGATTCGCACGCGCAAGCGCCGGCCGACGGCGATCGGCGTCGCCGACCTAGACTCGGCGAATGCGGATCCTTCACTGACCGAGCGTCCGGAGACTCCCGAGCGCACGCTGGAGCGCCGCCGCGATCAAGCGCGCGTGTACGCGGTCCTCGAGCTCCTCGCGCCGAAGAAACGCATCGTGCTCTACCTCCACGAGATCGAGGGGCTCGACCTCAAGGAGATCGCTTACCTGGTCGATTCGAACCCGGTGACCGTACGAACTCGCTTGTTCTACGCCCGCCGCGAGTTCTACAAACTACTGGTGGGTGAGCCAGCCTCTGCGGAGGACGGCAATGAGTAAGCACGTCGCGCCGCATCGGTGGGCGGATGCGATGGCAGGCGAAGTTGCGTCTGGCGAACGCGCCGAGATGGAGGCGCACGCGGCGACGTGCAAGCGCTGCAATCGCGCGCGCGGTCGCGTCGAGCGCGTGTCCGATACGTTCCCCGTGCTGCGCCAGGCGCCGCCACCGGAGCTCGGCTGGGATGGCGTGCGGGCACGCATTCACTGGACGATCTCGAAAGAGAAGCGCGAGACCGAGAGTCATCCGAAGGTCGCGCCCCGTCCGTGGCTACCGATCTTGATCGCCGGCACCGCGGTCGCCGCCGGCGTCGGTCTCTACGCGATCACGCGCGCGCCGTCCGCGTCGGTCGCGTCGGTCACGCCGTCTACGCACGCTCCGGAGGTCGCGGCCAAGCCCATCGCGTTGACCGCGCTGGTCAGCCGGCTCGCGGGCGACGTGATGATCGATGGCGTGCGTTCGAGCGGTGGTGACGATGCGTTCGCGAAGTCGATCGGTGCCGGTACGGTGCTCGCGACCGGCGACGGCCGGATCGATGTCCAGTTCGGCGAAGCCAGCGCGTTCGCGCTCGGCCCGCGCTCGACGCTCGAGCTGCGCTCGTTCGACGCGCACACGATCGCGCTCGTCGTCGACGGCACGGTCGATCTCGAGGTCGCGCCGCGCGCGAAGGATCAACGGTTCTTCGTGATCGCCGGCGATCGCACGATCGAAGTGCGCGGCACGCGGTTCGCCGTCAAGCACGATGCGGGCGGCACGCTGGTGTCGTGTCAGCACGGCCTCGTCGCTGTCAAGGATCGCGATCACGAGCTCGAGGTCGGCACCGCGCGAAAAGCGTTCGTGCCCGCGCAACACGCGGTGACCGAAGCGCACGCCGTGCCGCTCACCGCGGACGAGCTCGCGACGCTCGTCACGGCAACGCCGTGGTCGACGCCGGGCTGGAACGCGGATCTCGCCGCCCGCACCGCGCCACTCGAGATCGCGACGGCTGCTCCGCATCGCGTCGTGCGCATCGACGGCATCGAGCTCGGCGCCGCACCGTTCGCGATGCGCGTCGTTCCCGGCCGTCACACCGTCGAGTCCACGGATGCCGCCGGTCGATTCCGCCGCGCTGGCTGGGTCGATGTCGCGCTCGGCGCGCACGGTTCGCACTTCGAAGCGCCACCGATCGAAGAAGCGCCGCTACCCGCGTCGCCCGCCGCTGCGACCGCGTTGCGCAAGCACCAGCTCGCGACCGGCCTCGACCGCGCGCGCCTCCAGCAGTGCACGCGCCGGCTCGCGAAGTCGGGGCTGACCGACACGTTCGTCCAGATCGAGATCACCGTCGACGCGGGTGGTGCGGTCGACGTCCTGAACATCATCGATACAGATTTGCCGGCCGATACCGCATCGTGTGTCCGCGACGCGCTGGCCGAGACCAAGTTCCCCGCCGGTGCAGCGGCGACCTGGCGCGAGAAGCTGACGCTCTGACAGCAATGTCGTGTTCGGGCGCGTGAGCTCGAACGCGCGGACCGTTCGCACGAGCGAGCATCGCGACTTGCGCTGGCGTGGCAGCTGCTATGGGACCAGAGCATGCGCAAATTGCTGTTGCTCGTGCTGGTGGCCGGGTGTGGTGACGATGCTCTACATCCGACCGATGCCGCGATCGACGCCGCACCCGATTCGCAACAGCAGCCGGCGCGGGCCGACGTGCTCAGCGTCCCGGCCTCGGTCGTAGGCAAGGTCGACATCCTCGTGATGGTCGACGACTCGCCGTCGACGGCAGACAAGACGGCGAATCTGAAAGCGAGCTTCCCCGCATTGATCAGCACGCTCGATGCGCTGCCCGGCGGTCGTCCCGATCTTCACATCGGCGTGATCACCTCGGATGTCGGAACCAAAGGCATGGCCGACGCTCAGCCCGGACCTTCGATCGGCAGCGGCCAGGGCGCGTGCATTGGAACGGGGAAGGCCGGCGTCCTGCAGACCCAAGGTTCGCCGCTCGTGACCGGTGCATTCCTGAGCGATGTCGCGACGAGCTCGGGCCGCGCCACGAACTACACGGGCACGCTCGCGGACGCGTTCTCTGCGATCGCTTCGGTCGGCGCCGCGGGTTGCGGATTCGAACAACCGCTTCAGGCACTCCAGCTCGCACTGTCGCCCGCGACGACGGCGAACGAAGGCTTCTTGCGCCCCGAAGCGAACCTCGTCGTGCTGCTGCTCTCCGACGAGGATGACTGCTCGGTCAACCACTCGACGCTGTTCTCGTCCGACACGACGGTGCTCGGTCCTCTGCAGTCGTTCCGCTGCACGCGGTTCGGCATCACGTGCGATCAAGGCGGCGCCACGTCCGACGCGATGAATCAGGTCGGCGCGAAGAGCGACTGCCACTCGAACGAGAGCAGCGCTTATCTCACGAAGATCGCCGACCACGTCGGCTTCCTGAAGAGCCTCAAGGCCGATCCGCGCCGCATCATGATCGGCGCGCTCGTCGGCGATCCGACGCCGGTCGCCACCGAGCTGCGATCGCCGGGGGGCAGCACCACCCCGGTCCCCGCGCTCGCGCACTCGTGCAGCTACACCGACACGACCAACCAGCTAGAGGTCGCCGATCCTGCGGTGCGGATCGCCGAGCTCGCGAATCCGTTCCAGCACCACATCGTTCAGTCCGTCTGCACGAACCTCGGCGGGGGCCTCACGGCGATCGCGCACGAGCTCGCGACGCTGCAAGGCAGCACGTGCTTGACCCGGCAGATCGCGACGCCCGCGAGCTGTGTCGCCGTCGACCGCGCGGCGAACGGCACCACCACGCCGATCGCCGCGTGCCCGAGCCCAGGCCAGGATTGTTTCTCGATCGATGCCGACGCGACCGCGTGCCCCGATCTCCAGCACCTGAAGGCGACGATCAACCGGGTGACGCCGGCGGCCGATGACATCGTCACGACCGTCAGCTGCGTCCTCTAGAAGCTGATGCGGTCTCGCGAAAAACTGAGACCTGCACGAGTGGTTTCACGCGGTTGCCCGGGCACGCGACATGCTGTGCCGCACGTCATGGTTCGTCTCGCTCACGCAGCAGTCGCGCTCCTCGCTGCCGCCGGAATCGCCTCGGCAGGCCCGGTCACGGTCGGCGCCGGCCTCGGCATCACCCAGGATCAAACGAACAGCGGCCAGGATCCGAACAGCACGCTGTCCGCGTTCGGTCGGCTCGCGTTGACCCACCGGTTCGGCGTCGAGCTCGATCTCGCGAAGGTCGACACGTCCTCCGGCTACGCCGCGAAGATGATCACGGGCCTCGCCGTCCTCGACCTCGGCGACAGCGTTCACTGGGTCCCGCACGTGTTCGCCGGCCTCGGCTACGACCAGGCGAGCGTCGGCTACGGCGACATCCAAGGCCACCACTTCGAGGGCGGCCTCGGCCTCGAGTACCGTACCGACGGCGGCTTCACGATCGGCGCGCGCTTTCACATCGGCGGGCGCTCGATCGACTCGTCGCCTGGGGTCTATCCGCTCGCGTGCTGCCTCTACGAGCCGACCACGCTGCAGGCGAGCGAGTACCGCAGCCTCGACGCGTACGCCGGCATCCGCTTCTAGCCAAGCTCGCGACCAGGGCTGGCAGTGATGTCGCGGTTTCTGGCGATCGCGTGACCTGACGGAGCCCAAGCTCGCGATCTCCCAGGCACGAGCGTGGCGCCACGCTTGCGATGAAGCGCGCGGTGATCCGCACGTGCCTCGTCCTTGCTTGCGTAGCGTCGTGCACGATCGGCGCGGACGCACGGTTCGAGGGAACGATCGATTCGCAAGGCAAGCTGCGCGGAGCCGCCGAGCTCGACGCTGCCGCGGCCATCACGACGCTCGATGACACGGCGCCACTGGACGTCGGACACCAGCGCATGAATATCGTGGCGATGATGGCCTTCGGCGGCGGCTGGGGACCGAACGGACCCCGCGGTTCGGTGTTCCTCGGAGCGTTGACGATCCCGAGCCCGAGCCAGCTGTTCGGATTCACCGCGGGTCTTCGCTTCAGCTCTGATCTTCACTGCATGCAGGTCGCGGTCGGTGGCGGCCCGTCGATGCTGCTCGCCCAGACGCGCGCGAACAATCGCGTCGATCAGTTCGGACCGAACCCGCAGGTCACTCGCTGGTATCACGCGGCGAGCGCGCTGGCCGGTTGGTCGGAGTGTGACGGCACGAGCTCGGGCGGACGCTTCGGGGCCGCGTACCAGGTCGGTGCGATGGCCCTGGAATTCGCGCCCGGGCCCTGAGCTAGCTAG
>JBDUAS010000076.1:0-28073 GCA_040004535.1 Deltaproteobacteria bacterium | reverse complement strand
TTCTTCCAGCCGGTGAACCCGCCGGCGAGCGACTTCACGTTCGTGTAGCCGAGCTCGTTCAGGGTCCGGGTCGCGAACAGCGAACGGACACCGCTCCGGCAGTACACGACGATCGGCGCGCCGCGATCGCTGACCTCTTTTTCGATCTTGGATTCGAGGAAGCCGCGCGGGATCCAGGTCGCGCCCGCGAGCGCGCCCTCGGCGTACTCGTCCGCCTCGCGGCAGTCGATGATGACGGGCTGCGGCATCAGCGCCGTGAGGCCGACAATGTCGATCTCGGGGATCGAGCCGCGGAGCTCCTTGACCAGCGCATCATAGTCAGCCACATCGGGAACCTACCTCGTCCTGGGGCTTGCCGTAACCCTCACGTGAGGGTAAGGTCCCGCTCGTATGGTGTCTGCCGAATCGTTCACGAACGCCCCCGACGCTGCTCCCGGCCCGGAGTCGATGCTCATGATCACCTCCGGCGCCGCGATCAAGGTCAACGAGATCCGCGACGCGGAGGCGATCGAAACCAACATGGCGCTCCGGCTCCGCGTCGTCGGTGGCGGCTGCGCTGGATTCTCGTACGACCTCTACTTCGACGAGCCGACCGAGGTCGACCGTCAGTTCGAGACCGCCGGCGTGAAGTGCGTCGTCGACGAGATGAGCCTGATGTACCTGGCCGGCACCGAGATCGACTACGTCGAAGGCCTCCAGGGCGCGGGCTTCAAGTTCAACAATCCGAACGTGAAGTCCACCTGCGGCTGCGGTTCGTCGTTTAGCGTCTAGCTCGTGACCATCGTTGCAGCGCTGGAGCGCGAGCTCGGCTCGGAGGCCGTCATCGGCCCGGGCGACGAGCGGCTCGAGGATTACAGCCGCGACGAGAGCCCGCTGCCCGAGACGTTCGTCCCGGACTGCGCGGTGCTGTGTGCGACGACCGAGCAAGTCTCGACCGTGTTGCGGATCTGCCTCGAGCACGAGGTTCCGGTCACGCCTCGCGGCGCGGGCTCCGGCATGGTCGGCGGTGCGCTTCCGGTGCGCGGTGGGGTCGTGCTGTCGACCGAGAAGATGACCGCGATCAAGGAGATCGATCCGAACGATCTGGTCGCGGTCGTCGAGCCCGGTGTCGTGACCGGGCGGTTTCAAGAAGCGGTCGAAGCCGCCGGCGTGTTCTATCCGCCGGATCCGGCATCGCTCGAGTACTGCTCGATCGGCGGTAACGCTGCGACGAACGCTGGTGGCCCGCGCGCGTTCAAGTACGGCGTCACGCGCGACTACATGCTCGGGCTCGAGGTCGCACTGATGGGGGGCGAGGTGCTGCGCTGCGGCCGGCGCACCGCGAAGGGAGTGACGAGCTACGACCTGGTCGCCGGGTTCGTCGGCACCGAAGGCACGTTCGGCGTGATCACCGAGCTGTGCGTGAAGCTCGTACCGAAACCGCCCGCCGCGGCGACGGTGCTCGGCGTGTTCGCCGACGTCGCGGGTGCGGGCGTCGCGATCGAAGCGCTGCTCCGCCACGGCGTACGGCCGACGGTGCTCGAGATCGCGGATCGAGCGTCGATCGATGCGATCCGCGCGAAGAGCCGCTACCGGTTTCCCGCGAACGCCGGTGCGATCGTGCTGTGCGAGGTCGACGGCGATGCCGACGCGATGGAGCGCGCGATGGAGCGGATCGGCATGTCGTTCGACGAGCTCGGCGCACTCGACGTGCTCGCCGCGACCGAGCCGGCGGAGCGCCGCAACGTGTGGGAGGCGCGCCGCTTGATCTCGTCGTCGCTCAAGGAGGCGTATCGGATCAAGGTCAACGAGGACATCTGCGTGCCGCGCGGCCGGATCGTGCAGATGCTCGCGCGCGTCGATCAGATCGCCGCCGACACCGGAATTCCGATCGCGGTGTTCGGCCACGCGGGCGACGGCAATCTCCACACGAACTTGTTGTCGCAAGATGATCCGATGGACCCCGCGGTGCGCGAGCGAATGTGGGCCGGTGCGAAGCAGATCTTCGCCGCGGCGGTCGAGCTCGGCGGCACGTTGAGCGGGGAGCACGGCATCGGCCTGACGAAGCGGCCGTACGTCGAGCTCGAGCAGAGCCCGCAGCTGATCGAGTGGCAGCATCGCTGGAAGGCGATGTGGGATCCGAGCGGACTCCTCAATCCCGGCAAGCGGCTACCCGAGCGTCAGAAGCGCTGCTCGGAATAACGCTTCGCGCGTGACCCGATCGCGCGCGGGTGGCGGGTTCCTGGCCTGCTTCTCGGCGATGGCATGAACTGAACGACTATTGAAAGACGTACGCGGCGCCGCTGTCGATCGCGTCGTCGTTCGAGCCATCGCCGTCGACACCGGTCGCGCTCGAGTCCTCGGCGTCCGCAGACACCGCGATCGGCGTGGACCCCGCACTCGCAGTGGCGACGGCGGTGCCGAACTTGTCGCCGGCCGCGGCGTTCGGGGCGGTGAGGTGACGCGTGAACGCGCCCGCACTGTTGTAGACGTACGCGCCACCGGTCGCGGTCGCTTCGTTCGGCGCGCCGATCACGAGGGAGGAGCCGATCGCGACGGCGAGGCCGAAGCCGTCGCCGGCGACCGGCGCCATCGCCTTGATGTACGCGGCCTCGGCCCAGGTCGCGCCGGCGTGCGCGAACACGTGGACCGCGCCGCTGTCGGTCGCGGAGTTGTCGTCGGGGGCGGCCGTCGAGTTGCTATCGTCGCCGTCCGCGCCGATGACGAGCGTGTTCGCATCCGGGGTGAGCGCGATCGCGGCGCCGAACCGATCGTTCGCATCGGTGTTCGACGCCTTCACGTACGCGGTCTGCGCCCAGATCATCCCGGCGCGCGCGAACACGTACGCGGCGCCGGAGTCGGTCGCGAGCTCGTCGGGCGTGGTGCCGACGCCCTTGGTGCTGCTGTCCTCGAACGGCGCGGCGACCGCGAGCGTCGAGCCATCGCTCGAGAGTGCGAGCGCATTGCCAAACCGATCGTTCGCGCCGGGGTTCGACGCCTTGACGTATGCCTGTTGGGCCCATGTCGTCGGGCCGAGCGTATAGACGTAGACGGCGCCGGCCGACGAGGCCAGCTCGTTCGAAGTACCGTCGATGCCGGGCGTCGAGCCATCCTCGAGTGGAGCACCGACCGCGAGCGTGTGGCCGTCGCCCGAGAGTGCGAGCGCGTAGCCGAATTGATCGTCGGCGCCGGTGTTCGATGCTTTGACGTACGCGGTCTGGGCCCAGGTCGTGCTGGTGCGCGCGAACACGTAGACCGCACCAGCCGCCGAGGCGGTGTTCGTCGTCTGGATGCCGCCGACGCCGGTCGCCGGGCTCGCTTCACCGTCGGCGCCGACGGCGAGCGTGCTGCCATCCGCCGACAGTGCGAGCGAGCGGCCGAACCGATCCATAGCGTCGGGGTTCGAGGCCTTGATGTACGCCTGCTGTGCCCACGTCGTGCCATCGAACGCGTAGACATAGACGGCGCCCGCTGCGGCGGCGGCGTTGCTGGTCTGATCGCCGTCGATGCCGGGGGCATTACTCGCCTCCTGATAGGCGCCGACCGCGAGGGTCTCGCCGTCCGCCGAGATCGCGAGCGCGAAGCCGAAGTTATCGCCGGGGTCGGTGTTCGAGGCCTTGATGAAGTGCTGGTCGGCCGCGCTGCCGGCGCCGTCTTGGGCGGAGAAGCCGTGGATCCCGAGGATCTGGCTGCAGCCGGTCAAGCACACGAACATCACGGCCGCTCGCACCGTGTGATCGTATCGCATTAGAGTGAACGAGTGGATGACCTGGCTCACGCCCTCGCCGCGGCTTCACATGAGGACCTCGCGACCTGGCGCGGGTTCGTCGCGCGCGCAGGCGCCGCGGCAGTCGCGAGCTGGTTGTCGCCGCGCGCGATCGTCGCGTGCGTGCTGGGTGACACGGCGTTCGCCGCCGCGGCGCTCGAGCTGTTGCGCTCGCCCGACCAGCCGGGCGCCGAGCAAGTCGCGGCCGCATTCCCCGAGGCGGTCGCGCTCGCGCACCCTGCCCCGGCGCAGATCGAGCACGATGTCGGCTCGAATCGCCCGCTGCTCGATCATGTCGCGACGCGATTGTTAGGCATGAAGCTCGGCGGGCTCGAGGCGCATGACCGCGCGCGGTTCCAGCGCGACGGCGCGGTTTCGGAGACTGCGTTCGGCGAGCTCGCGGCAGTGACCGATCGCGTGCTGGCCGCCGGACTCGGGCCCGCGTTGCGCGTGGCGATCGTCCATCTCGATATCGCGAAGACCGCGAGCCCGACGCATCGCGCAGCGTGGGCCGCGCAGGGCATCGTGCTCGATCTTCACAACGAGGCGGCCGCGACGATCTTGCGGCGCGCCGACCGCGCGCGGGCGTGGGGGCTCGCAACGCCGGTCGGCAAGCTCGCGCTCGCTTGGATCGAAGCGCACGGGCTCGCAGGGCAACACGTACGTGGCGAAGGCCCGATCATGATGTTCGCACCGCTCGTCGGTGCGCTGCGCGAGCTCGCGGTGCCGCTCGGGCGCACGCTCGGCGTCGAGCCGCACGTCGCGGTCGCGCTCGCGCTCGACGGCTTGCACGTGTTGAACGCGTGCGACACCGCCTCGGTACGCGAGGGCCTGCTCGACGATGCGTTGCTCGCGAAGCTCGCGCGGGTCCGCGATCAACTCGTGATGACGAGCGCGCAGGTCCGAGACTCGGATGGCGCGGATCCGTTCACGGCACTCCGCGCGCTCGCGCCGCCTCCGGATCGCGCGCACCTCGCGGAGCGGTTGCGTGCGCTGCGTGCAGGTCGTCAGCGCGCGGGCGAACCGGCCGCGCTCGTCGACGACGCGGTCGCCGCGATCGGCGAGACCGAGCTCGCAGTACTCGCGCCGGCACTCGGGACGTGTCAGCTCTGGTACTGCGAAGCCGCGACCAGCACGCTGTCACCGGTCGCGCAGCTCGGCGTGCTCGCCGCCGCGGTTGGCGCGGCAAGCAAGATGGGCATCGACGTCGCGCGGCCGTGGCACGCGCAGCTCGGACCGCTCGTCGCCAGGCTCGCGGGAACCGGCGCGGATGCGCGCTATCGGGTCCGGCTCGTCGAGGCGGCGGTCGCGCAGCGCCCGTTGCGCGAGCTCCTCGCGGGTGGCGCGTCACTCGGACCGCTCGGTACCTTGTCGGCGCGGCTCGCGGCGGCGGGCGATCCAGATGCGATCGTGCTCGATTACACCGACACGGCCGAGAGCACCGCGCTGATCACGTTGCTCGGTCTGTACGAGACGCGCTCGCAGGTCGCGTTTCACCAGATGCTGAAAGCGCTGTGCGACCTCTACGGGCTGCGCAAGGACGAGCTCGATCGAGTCGCGAATGAAGCGAGTTACCTCGCGTCGATGAACGCGGCGAAGACCGACAAGGAGCGGATGCTCGACTTCGTGATGCCCGGCCGGATCGTCGAGATCGGACCGGGCGGTGGAGTCGTGCTCGATCTGCTCGAGGCGCGGTTCCCCGACGCGGAGATCATCGGCGTCGATCTGTCGCGCGAGGTCGTCGCGGCGCTCGAGACGCGCGCGCGTGCGAACGGGAGGAAGTGGCGGGTCAAGCTCGGCGCGGCCGAGTCGTTGGCGGAGCAGGATGTCGACACGATCGTGTTCTGCTCGATCCTGCACGAGGTCTACTCGTACACGGAGCCGCGGTTCCAGCTCGCGTCGGTCGAGCGCGTGATCCGCGCGGCGTTCGCGGCGCTGCGGCCGGGAGGCCGGATCGTGATCCGCGATGGCGTGATGCCGCCGCCGGGGGCGCGCCGGATCAAGTTCGTCGCGCCGGATGCGCGCGCGACGTTCGATCTGTACGTCACCCAGTTCGAAGGCCGGCCGATTCACTATCGCGAGCTCGGCAACGGGCGCGTCGAGCTCTCCGCGGCAGATGCGATGGAGTTCCTCTACACGTACACGTGGGGCCCGGCGAGCTTTCCGTACGAGGTCCGCGAGCTGTACGGGATCCTGACGTACGACGACTACGTGCGTGCGCTCGTCGAGTGGTGCGGCGACGCCGCGAAGGTCGTCGACATTGCACCCGCACTGCGCAGCTATCTCCAGCCTGGCTATCGCGCGAACCTCGCGGGCAAGATCGAGCTGACCGACGAGCACGACCAGACGGTCGAGCTACCTGATTCGAATTGCTTGATCGTCATCGAGCGGCGCTGAGCAACTGAACGATCAGCGTCTGCAACGCGCCGAGGTTGTCGGGCTTCGTGAAACCGTGGCCCTCGTCGGCGGCCGATAGGTACCAGACACTACCTCCTCCGCCACGCACCGCGGCGACGAGCCGATCGGCGACCGCCGGTGGGACGCGAGGATCGCGGCGGCCTTGCGCGACGAGCAGCGGCACCTTGATCGCAGATGCATGCTGCAGTGGAGACAGCCCTGCGAGCAGCGCCCGGGTCGCCGGATCGCGCTCGTCGCCGTACTCGGTCCGTCGCGAGGCGCGGCGATACGCGGCGGTGCCCTCGAGGAACGTGACGAAGTCCGCGATCCCGATGATGTCGACGCCCGCGTGAATCCGCTCGGGATACGCGACCAGCGACGCGAGCGCGAGATATCCGCCGTAGGACGTGCCCATCACGGCGACGCTCGACGCATCGAGATCGGGTTGCGCGGCGACCCAATCGAGCACCGCCCCGACGTCCTGGACGACGTCGCCGCGATGCGGACCATCATCGGCGGCCGCGTACGTGCGGCCGTAGCCGACCGAGCCACGCACGTTCGGCTGGACGATCGCGAAGCCGCGCGCGACGAGGAATTGCTCGAACGGTTGCCACTTCGCGATCCATTGATCCTCCGGACCGCCGTGGAATTCGACGATCACTGGCGCGCGGACATGCGCCGCAGGTTTCATCACGAGCGCGGGTAGGTCACCGATGTGGACGCGCTCGACGCCGACGAGCGAACCGGGCGTCGCGACCGGCGCGACCCACGCGGTGAGCCGACCCGTCGCGATCTCGACCGTGAACGGTGCGCGCGGGTGCTTCGGGTCACTCCATGAAAACGCGAGCACCGGCGCGTGCGCGGCGAACTTCAGATCCGTGATCACACCGCCGGCCGGCGCGCTCGCCGCGACGCGATGCGTCTGCGCACGCGCATCGTAGAGATACAACACCGACCTGCCGTCCTCGTTCGTGGTGAACGCGACGGTGTCACCGTCCGGCGCGACCGCGAGCTGGGTGACATCCCACGCGAGCTCCGGCGCGAGCAGGCGCTGGCCGCGCGCCATGATCTCCCACGCGTTCAACCGATCACCCGCCGAGGCGATCGCGAACAGCTGGCCTGCGTCGCCGAACTGCGCCGCCGGTGCGGCGACGCGCGGGTCGACCGAGGTCAACGCGACCGCGTGACCATCGGCCGTCGCGATCCGATACAGCGTCGACGATTCGAGCGATACCGTGTTCTTCGCGAGCAACTGCGTACCGTCGTCCGAAAGATCAATGACCGCCCACGCGCCATCGCGTTCGAACACCTTGCGCGGCTTGCCATCGAGCAACCAGATCGCGGTCGACTCCGCCTCGGGCTGAGCCCACAACAGCCGCCCTCGCCGCTCGATCGGATCCGCGATCCGATGCTCGGCCACGAGCGCCGTCACCGCGCCACCGCGGGTCTGATACAGCCGATCATCCTCGGTGCCGTCGTGGTCGCCGGCGTAATCGATCGCGCCGCGCGCGCCGAACGCCGCCCAGATGACGTCGACGTCTTCGGTGACCGGTCGCGGCGCAGCGAGTGGCGCAGTCAAGATGGCTGCATCGCCGCCCGACAGGACGAGCAACTGCGTCCCGTCGTCGGAGATGTCGAGCAACCGCGTGCTCGCGATCGCGCCGTAGCGATCGAGCTCTGCTCCGATCTCGGGATCCGGGCGAGGTGCGCCGGTGACGTGCAACGCACCGAGGTCGTAGCTCGGCAACGCCACAACCGACGGCGATGCGGTCGTCGATGTGGGCGAGTGCGGCGCTGCACATGCAGCGAGCACGAACGACCACCAGGAACACCTCATCGTTGGATCGTAGCGCGCACCGTTCGCGTCGAGCTCCGGAATGCTCGGATGAGCCCAAAGGCACCGAGGCACAAATTTCGGCGGAGCTGCGCCACGACCAGTCAACACGACGATCCTCGGAAGTCACTCACGCGCGGCGCGACCGTGGCCGTCGACGCGCTACTCGGCTTTGACGAACGAGACGATCTTCCAAGATCCGGCGCGCGGCTCGAGGACGAGCTGCCACGCACCCGGGACCGGCGCACCGCCGGGACAAAGCACGCGCTTGTCGCCCTCGGCGACACAACCGGTGGTTTTTGGCGCGGCGGCGGAGCCGTCGGCATCGGTGGACGGCGCTGCAGGCGGCGCGATCAACCCAGTCATCGAATCGAGCGCGGTCGGATCGGCTTGCCACATGGCCATCGCAGCGTCGGCGCCGTTGCCACCGCCGAGGCTCCAGAGGACGTCGTCGGCGAGCTCGGGGCGGAGCGCGTTGTAGTCGCGCTTCGCGAGCACGTCCTTGATCGCCGCGAGCTCTTTGGCGGCCGCGGGGGGCAGGCTCTTGAACGAGGTCGGATCGGTCTTGGGCCCGGTGTCCTCGGCAGGCGTCTCGCCCGGCGCTTCTTCCTTCATCGGGATCGCGTACTGGTGAATCCGCTTGTAGATCGCGACCTGCAACGCTTCGGTGCGGCCTTCGAGCCAGTGCGGTTTGTCGGCGCCCTTCATCTCGACCGGCATCGCCGCGCCGGGATCCCACGACGACGCGTGGCCGGTGACCTTGACGCGCCATGGCCGGCCACCGAGCACGTGGACGTCGAACCGGATGAAGTAACGCTTGTATGCGAGCCGGGTCGGCATGCCTGCCGCCGAGGCCGCGGGTGATCCGGCGCCGTTCTGCAAACCTTGCTGCTGGGCGATGACGGTCTGGCTTTGCATCGTGTCGTCACACGTCGAGCCCGCGCCGGCGCAGTTCGCGTACTGGACCTGGTGCCAGGACGTCGAGATCTTGCCGGGACCCGGGTTCTCGTCGAGGTTCGGATACAGGTCGCGAGTGGCGGTCAGAGCGGCGCTGTAGACGATCGCGAAGTCGGTGTCGTAGAGCGAGTGCTTCGCGGCCTGGACTTCCTTCTTGCTCGAGCCGCATGCGGCGAGCAGGAGCAGGAAGCCGAGCACCAAGAAAATGATACGGTCGCGTCGAGACATGGGAGGACGCACTCGAAATAGCACACCCACCGCCGGAAATGCCGGGGCAAAAGCAGCCGCAACTGCGCAGACCGCCGACCCGGCCGCGACGCGCGCGAGGGTTGCCCAGCTCGCGCAATTACTTGGAGAAGCGTGGCCCGACGCACACGTCGAGCTCGACCATCAGAACGCGTACCAGCTGCTGGTCGCGACGATCCTGTCGGCGCAGTCGACGGACAAGATGATCAACACGGTCACGCCCGCGCTGTTCGCCCAGTACCCCGATGCGGCGTCGCTCGCCCAGGCCGATCAGCCGCACGTCGAGAAGATGGTCGCGAAGACCGGGTTCTTTCGGATGAAGGCGAAGCACATCATCGGCATGGCGCAGGCGGTGGTGACCCGTCATGGCGGCGAGGTTCCAGCGACGATGGACGAGCTCGTCGCCCTGCCCGGTGTCGCGAGGAAGACCGCGAACGTCGTGCTCGGAAGTGCGCTCGGCATCAACGCCGGCGTGGTCGTCGACACCCACGTCACGCGGCTCGCCGCACGGCTCGGGCTCAGCACGCACACCGAGCCGGTGAAGATCGAACACGACCTGATGGCGATCTTGCCGCAGGACCAGTGGACCTCGTTCGCGCATCGCTTGATCTGGCACGGCCGCCGGGTCTGCATCGCGAAGAAGCCGGACTGCGAGCACTGCACACTCGCGCCGCTGTGCCCGAGCGCGTTCGCGCCGGTGCAGCCAAAAGATCCGTCGCCGCGCGCGAGCTGGAACAAGAAGCAGCAAGCCGCGCGCAAGGGCACTGCGATCGCCGTCGCAACGGCGAAAGCGAAAGCGAAGCCAACGCCGAAGGCGAAGGCCAAGCTCAAAGCCAAGTCGAAGAAGTCGATTCGCGCGAGCGCGCCGTGACACCCGTCTGCGCCGTCGGCGCGTTCATCTTCGACGGCCCGCACGTGCTCGTGATCCAGCGCCGCACGCCGCCCGGCGCCGGACTGTGGTCGGTCCCCGGCGGCAAGCTCGAAGCCCACGAGACACTCGACCAGGCGGTCGCGCGCGAGGTCCGTGAAGAGACCGGCCTCGTCGTCGAGGTCGGCCCGCTCGCCTGCGTTGTCGAGCGAATGGGCGACGACTATCACTTCGTCATCCTCGATTACTTGGCGCGCCAGATCGGCGGCACGCTCGCCGCCGCGAGCGACGTTCGCGCGGCGCGCTGGGTCACCGATGACGAACTGGCTTCGCTGCCCCATACCGAGGGCCTGATCGACGTGCTGACACGCGCCCGCGCGACGGACTGGCGCTAGGGCCATCAGGCATAGCGAGCCGAGATTTCGGCGCGCTGGGTCACCGACGACGAACTGGCTTCGCTGCCTCGCTCCGAGGGCCTGATCGACGTGCTGGCGCGCGAGCTACGAGTGGGCAACCGCGCGCTGGCCGCCTGCTGCGTGCTACACACCCGCCGTGGTTCACCTGCCCGTCGTCCAGCCCGCGCTCGCCGCCCGATCGGTGCGGCGCGCCGACGTCACGGACGCGCAGTGGTTCGACTGGCGCTGGCAGCTCGGCCACATGCTGACGAACGCGGACGAGCTCGCGACCGCGGTCACGCTCTCACCCGACGAACGCGCGGGCCTCGCCGCGAGCGCGGAGCTGTTCCGCGTCGGCATCACGCCGTACTACGCGAGCCTGATGGATCCGGCCCACGCGAGCTGCCCGATCCGTATGCAGGCGATTCCGCGGCCGATCGAAGCAGACATCCGCCCCGAGGAGCTGCGCGATCCGCTCGGCGAGGATACGCACAACCCGGCGCCATCGGTCGTCCACAAGTATCCCGACCGCGTGTTGTTCCTCGTCGTCGATCGCTGCGGCATCTACTGCCGTCATTGCAACCGCCGCCGCTTGGTCGGCGGCGACGAGCCACCGACCACCGCCGAGCTCGAAGCCGGGCTCGACTACATCGCGAAGACGCCGCGAATTCGCGACGTGCTGCTCTCCGGAGGCGATCCGTTGCTGCTGTCGACGCGCCGGCTCGGCCACTTGCTCGGCCGGCTGCGCGCGATTCCACACGTCGAGACGATCCGGATCGGCACGCGCCTCCCGGTCGTCTGCCCGATGCGGATCGACGACGAGCTGTGCGCGATGTTGCGCCGTCATCATCCACTGTTCATCAACACGCACTTCAACCACGCGAAGGAGCTGACGCCCGAGGCACGCGCGGGGTGCGAACGGCTCGTCGATGCCGGCGTGCCGGTGGGCAACCAGACCGTGCTGTTGCGCGGCATCAACTCGTCGGTGCCGGCGCTACGCGCGTTGATGCGCGGCCTGCTGCGCTCGCGCGTGCGGCCCTACTACCTGTTCCAGGGCGACACGGTGATCGGTACCGATCACCTACGCACGCCGGTCGAGACCGCACAGGAGCTGTACAAGGGCCTGCGCGGCTGGATGAACGGGATGGCTGTACCGATGCTCGTGCTCGACGCGCCCGGTGGCGGCGGCAAAGTGCCCATCGTGCCGAGCTACATCGAGGAGCTCACCGAGGATCACGTCACCGTGGCGACGTATCGCGGCGAGCGCATCGTCTATCCGCAGCCGCGCGAGCGTGACTGCACCGTGCCGTACGATGCGATCTACTTCGCGGGCTCACCGACCGACGACGACCGCGAGGGCAGTCGTTGAGGATCACCGAGCTCGCGAAGGAGCTCGGGTTTCACCGCGCCGCGATCGTCCCGATCGAAGCTCCGCGCCGTCACGCGCTCTACACCAGCTGGCTCGCCGAAGGTCACGCGGGCGGGATGGCGTATCTCGCGGCGCCGGAGCACGTCGCGCCGCGCGCGGATCTCCGTACGCTGCTCGATTCGGCGCGCACGCTCGTCGTCGTCGCGCTCGCCTACGATCGCAACGACCCGATCCCGATCAGGTCGCTCACCGGAAAGATCGCGCGCTACGCCCGCGGCGAGGACTATCACCTGGTGCTCCGCGATCGGCTCGTCGCGCTCGCCGATCGGATCGCGAAGGAGCTCGGCCACGCCGTCGCGACGCGGCCGTGTGTCGACACCGCGCCCGTGCTCGAGCGCGAGTGGGCCGAGCGTGGCGGGCTCGGCTTTGTCGCGAAGAACACGATGCTGATCGCGCCCGGCCTCGGCTCGTACGTGGTGCTCGGCGAACTGTTGATCGACGCCGAGCTCCCCCCGACTGCTCCGCTCGAGCTGCCGAAGCCGCGGTGCGGTGGCTGCACTGCATGTCTCGACGCGTGCCCGACCCGCGCATTCGTCGGTGCGTACACGCTCGACGCGCGGCGGTGCATCTCGTACCTGACGATCGAGCACCACGGCATCCTCCCGCGCGAGCTCCGCCCGCTGATCGGCACGTGGATCTTCGGCTGCGACGTGTGCCAGGAAGTCTGCCCGTTCAACGCCGGCACCGGTGAGCCGCCCGATCCGCAGCTCCGCCCGCGCTCGGTCCAGCATGCGCTGCCCGATCTCGTCGCGCTCGCCGCGCTCAACACGAACCAGCTGCGCCAGTTCGTACGCCGCACTGCCCTGCGCCGCGCGCCGCGCCCAGTGCTCCGCCGCAACATCGCCGTCGCGCTCGGCAACACCGGCGATCCGGCGGCGATTCCCGCGCTCGTCGCGATGCTCGCCGATTCACACGCGATCGTGCGGCTCCACGCGATCTGGGCTCTCGCGCAGCTCGGCGGACCATTGCCTGATGACGATCCGGATCCCGAGGTCCGCGCCGAGCTCAGTGCTTGTCGAGAAACGCCGCCGACGCCACGTAGTCCGCGACCGCTTTGATCTGGACGTCGCTGAGCGCGCCCGCGAACGCCGGCATCTGCTTGTTCTGCGAGCCATGCTTGACCTGATTCTCGACCATGTACGTCGTGATCTTCGCGCGCAGCTCGGGCGAGCGCAGATCCTTGACGCCGAGCTTCGCGACCATCGTCGCATCCGGGGTTCCGGTCGGGCCGTGGCAGGTCACGCACACCATGTCGTAGACCTGCTTGCCGTCCTTGAGGTCCGCCGTCGACGAGCACGCCGTGGCGGCGACCAGGAGGAGAACAACCGAACGCATGCCCGCCTTTTGCCACACCTCGCGCGGCGTGTCGCGCGACGTTCCGCCGCAACGCGCATCGGGCCGGCACTGCATCGAATTCGCATGACGACCAACCAGCTGTTCGTGCGTGACTTCACGCTCGTGTCGAGCTTCATCGCGGCGGTGCTCGTGGTCGGAATCTGGCTCGCGCCGGCCGCGCGGCCGGATCCCCCGCGGCAAGACGTCGCGCCAGTCGCCTCGGGAGCGCCTCCCGGCGCGGCGCTGGGCGCGCGGCTCTACCAGGCCAAAGGCTGCATTGCCTGTCACACCGTCGACGGCACGCCGAAGGTCGGGCCGAGCTTCCTGCATGACTTCGGATCGACCGTCACGCTCACGACCGGCACGACCGTGGCGATGGACGCTACGTACATTCGCGAATCGTTGCTGTCGCCTGCTGCGAAGGCGCGTCCTGGCTATCCGAGCGGTGTGATGCCGTCGTTCGACGGCGTCCTCGCGGAGCGCGAGATCCAGGCGATCGAGGCCTACCTCGAGTCGCTGCGTTAGAGCCCGTGCTAGTGTTTCGGGCGATGAGATGGCTGGTACTTCTGGCGACGCTCTCGCTCGCCGCGTGCGGTGGGACCCAGATCCCGCAACACAACGGATACAAGGCGAACGCGAAGCCCTGGAAGAAGTTCAAGACGCTCAAGTTCGACGAGAAGGGCGAAGCGAAAGCCGACGGCGACCTCGCGTATGCGAGCTATCACCGCGCGGCCTGGTTCGCGGTCGACATGCCCGTGCCCGGTGAGGTCGACTTCCGCATCGAGATCACGCCGCCCGGCGACGCGGTCAACGACGCGTTCGATCTCGGCGCCGAGGTCCTCGACTCGGGCTATCGCATGCTGGTCCGCAAGGACAACGAAGAGGGCGACGCCCAGGGCGACCTCAACAAGCAGCTCGCGATCAAAGATCAGCCGCCCGGTCGCTACTACATCCATCTCTACCTGCAGGGCCGGCTCGATAGCTGCGACTACATCCTTCACGCCGTGATGAAGGGCTCTGCGCCGGCCGCGGTGAAGAGCGACTTCCCGGCGCAGGTCGCGTTCGTGCCCGCGCTGCCGATGGTGCCGCTCACCGACGACACGCCGAAGAACTATCACCCGCCGTCCACCGTCGTCGTGACGACGCACAAGCTCACGCACAAGGGGCCCACGCCGCCCCCGCCGCCCCCGCCGGCGACGACGCTGTCGGCGCGCATCATCAGCGTGTCGATCGTCTCGGGCGGCACCCAGATCACGGTCGGCCGCGGCACGTCCTCGGGCGCCGCCTCGGGCATGAAGGGCAAGATCAACGGCGTCGCGAACGGCTCGTTCACGCTCGCGAACTGTAACGAGCGCGCGTGCACCGCGACGATCCAAGGAGTTACGCCCGATCAGATCAAAGGCTCCGGCCAAGTCACGCTCTCGCAGTGATTTCGGCGGAGCCTGCTGCTACGACTGGATGAGACACGCGCTCGTCGGGCTCGCGGTGGTCGGGGTTTGCAGTTGCGCGCACGCCGTTCCGCAGGATGCGGCGACCGGTTCTCGATCCGGTCGCGTCGCGCATCATCCACATCGACGAAGCCGGCGACGAGGTCACCATCATGATCGCGGCCGGGTCGAACCAACACGTCGACGAGGGCTGGACCGTCACGATCCTCGCGGGCGGTTCGGATAGATCACTGCTCGGCACGGCCACGATCACGCATGTCGAGCGGACCAAGGCGACCGCGCGTGTCCACCTCCGCCGCGAGCTCGTCGAGGCGAATCAGAACCTGCGGCTGACGCCGCCGTAGCCAAGGGCCTTCCTGCGCCGCGGGCTTGTAACTGCCGGGCTCGGGACATAACATCGGAGAATGTTCGGGAAATCGGCGGGGGCCGGGCGACTCGTGCTCGGCGCCATCGCGCTCGTTACGGCGTGCGCTCACAACGTGCCGCAGGACTCGGCATCGGGTGCCGATAGCCGGCCCAAGGGTGCCAAGCCGATCAACCTCGAGAACGGCGAAGGCAAGGCCAAGGGCATCGTCACCTATCCCGGTGGCGACCGCGTCGATTGGAAGCTCATCGAGCTGCCGCAAAACATCCGCGGCCAGATCGACGTCAAGCTGCAGTGGCAGCCGCCGCGCCCCGGGCTCCAGCTCGCGTTCGACGTGTTCGACGAATACAACACGCCGATCGTGCAGTCGAAGCGGACGAGCCGGAAGCGCTCGACCTCGCGCATCCGGACCGCGACGATCGACAACGCGAAGGGCAAGTACTTCATCCGGGTCTACGCGGTCGGCCGCGGCGACGCGGGCGCGTACAAGCTCACCGTCGATTTCAAAGAGAACACCGGACCGATCGCGCTCGACCTCTCGAAGGTCGACATTCCCGAGCCACCGAAGCTCGCCGCCGTGCCCGAGATCGAGATCGGCTGCGACGAGTTCACGTTCGACGTGAAGGTCCCCGCTTGCAAGAACATCTGCCCGACGTCGAACGCGCCGCCCGGTTGGCCCGCGTGTAAAGGCAAGTGCCCCGATCCGCCGGACGTCAACAACTCGGCGTGCTGGAACACGATGCCGTGCCCGAACCCGCCGGATCGCCGCGTCAAGTCGTGCCCGAAAGCCAAGTGGCCCAAGTGCCTCGACATCAACAACCCGGATCCGCAGAACCCGAACTGCGACGATGCGACCGCGCCGCCCGTGACCGCGCGTGTGATCAAGACCGAGATCCAGCAGAACGACACGATCATCACGATCGCGGCCGGCAGCGACCAGGGCGTGTCGAAGGCGTGGAAGGGCCACGTCCTGCGCGCTGACACCGATACTCCGATGGACGGCGGCGACGTCACCGTCATTCGCGTTGGTAAGCGCGAGACGATCGGCAAGGCGCACTTGACCACCGATCAGATCAGCGCCAACCCCCGCGTGAAATTGATCCCACCACCGAAATGACCGATCACGATCCTTTCGTCGGGAAAGTCATCGACGGCCGCTACGAGATCCAACAGCGCGTTGGTGAAGGCGGCATGGGTGTCGTCTACAAGGCGCGCCAGATGTCGATCGACCGCGTGATCGCTCTGAAGATGCTGAACCAGCAGATGCAGGGCGATCAGCAGTGGGTCCAGCGCTTCTACAACGAAGCGAAGGCGTGCTCGCGACTCCAGCATCCGAACACGATCCGCATGTTCGACTTCGGCCAGACCCAGGACGGCCGGTTGTTCATGACGATGGAGTTCCTCGACGGCGTGTCGCTGCGCGATGCCCTCCAACGCGAGCCGCTCGCTCCGCAGCGCGTCGTCAAGGTGCTGATCCAGTGCTGCGCGTCGCTCGCCGAGGCGCACTCGATCGGGATCATTCATCGCGACATCAAGCCCGATAACGTGTTCCTGCTGAACATGGCGGGCTCGCCCGACTTCGTGAAGCTGCTCGACTTCTCGGTCGCGAAGCTGCTCGAAGGCGATCGCATGAAGACCCAAGCGGGTGTCGTGTTCGGCACACCGCAGTACATGTCGCCCGAGCAAGGCCGTGGCCTGCCGCTCGACGCCCGCAGCGATCTCTACGCGCTCGGCGTGCTCGCGTTCGAGATGCTGACCGGCAACGTGCCGTTCAACGACGACAACCCGATGACGGTGATCCAGATGCACCTGCACGGTGCGATTCCCCCGATGCCGGACTCGGTGCCGTACTCGGTGCAGATGATCGTGCGGCGCGCGATGGAGAAGGATCCGGCGCGTCGCTACCAATCGTCGGGCGAGATGATGCAGCACTGCCAGCAGGTGTTCGCCGAGCTCAACGCCGGCGGCGTCTCGGTCGGTGGCGGCGGCGTACCGCGCACGATGATCGCGGGGCAGAATCCGTATCCGCAGCAGTATCCCCAGCAGCAGCAACAGCCGCAGGGATTCCAGTCGACGGCCCCGCAGGCCAAGACAATGATCGCGCAGCAGAGCCCGTTCGCCGGTGGCCAGATGCCGCAGCAGCAGCAACAGCAGCAGAGTGGGCTCGCGCCGCAGCAACAGGGCGGCTTCGTGCAGAGCTCGCCGATGCAGAAGACGATCGTCGCCGGCATGGCACCGCCGATCGTCGGCGGTCAGATGCAGGGTATGCCGGGTCAAGGCATGCCCGGTCAGATGCAGGGCATGCCGGGCCACGGCATGCCCGGCCAGATGCAGGGCATGCCGCAGGGAACGCCCGGTGGTTTCCCGCAGCAGATGCAGCAGCCCGGCCATCCGATGGGTGGTCCCGGGGCCGGCCCGAACAAGACGGTGTTGCTCCAGCCGACCGATGGCATCGTGTCGGTCGCGCAACGCGGCGGCGCGCCGATGCAAGGCCGGGCGCCGCAAGCTCCCCAAGGCGCCTCCACGTTGTTCTGGATCGTGTCGCTGGTGATCGGCGTCGCGATCGGGGTCCTTGGCTACGTCATCGTCCTTCAGATGTAAGAGGTCTCGTGGCCACCGACGACGCAGACGACGCAGACGACGCAGACGACAAAGACGTTCGCGTCAAGCAGCTGCTCGATGGCAAGGCGTCGCTCGAAGACGTCGTCGATGCCGCGACGCAAGCCGAGCTTCAAAAGTGGTTCCAGCTGCCGTCGTTCCAGCAGGTCGCCGAGCAAGATGGTGCACCGGTCGACGCCGAGCTCGAGGTAGTCAAAGTGCGCCGCGCGAAGGCGATGGCCGCGGTCGACCCTGCCCTGCTCGAGCGGATCCACGCGCGCGTCGAGGTCCAGCCCGAGACGCTATTGCGCCACACGTGGCACCTCGACATTCACGTCGATCCGTCGATCGCCCTGTTCGACGAGGCGATGGCCGAGCGCGGTCACCATATCGCCGAGCCGCGCGAGGTCGAGATCACCGACGAGCTCAAGGACGACCTCAAGGACTGCACCCCGCAGGCGCTGCTGCGCGACCTCCACCGCCCCGAGCTCGTGTTCGAGAAGGTGTTCGAGGTCATCGACATGGCGGCCGAGCAGACGCTCGACATCGTCGCCGAGGTCGACCAGGCGATGAGAATGAACCTCAAGCTGCCGCCGCTCGGTCTCTCACCTTTCGAGGAAGAACGCCGCTTGCTCGTCGCGGATCGCGCAATGCGTCGTCGGCCGTGGACCGAAATCGCGAAGAGGAAGGACGACCCGGGCGAGGTCGTAGAACGTACGAGGGAGTCGTGACCGAACCGCGCGTTGTACCGGTCGAGAAGTTCTTGCTGCGTGCCGTCGGCCGCACCGACGTCGGGGCGCAACGCACGCAGAACGAGGACGCGATGTACTACGACGACTTCCTCGGCGTGTACGTCGTGTGCGACGGCATGGGTGGACATGCGTCGGGTCAGGTCGCATCCGATATCGCGATCCGGACGATCGTCCACTCGCTGAAGACCGGCGAGCCGCCGCCTGCACCGGGTGTCGATCCGCTGACGGCTGCGATGAAGGCCGCGAATGCTGCGGTGTTCCAGCGCTCGTTGATGGACGCGACGTGTCACGGCATGGGCACGACCGCCGTCGGCTTGCGGTTCGAGGAGAACCTCGTCCACGTTTGCCACTGCGGTGACTCGCGCGCGTACTTGCTGCGCAACGGGATGCTGTCGCAGATCACGCGCGATCACTCGCTGCGCAACCTGTATCAGGATCGTCCGGATCTGGTCGGTACGCTCGGTCCCGCGACGTCGAACGTGATCATCCGTGCCGTCGGGCTCGATGCCACCGTCGAGATCGAGCACAACCAAGGCGTACCCGAGCACAACGACGTCTACTTGTTGTGCTGCGACGGCCTCTCCGATCTCGTCGACGATTGGATGATTCGCGAGATCATGACGTCGGGCGAATCGCTCGAGGTGGTCGCCGAGAACTTGATCCGCGCCGCGAACAACAACGGCGGCACCGACAACATCACGGTCGTCTTGGTTCAGACGTTCGTCGATCCGCTGTGGGTGCCGCAGTCGCAGTACGCGAACGAGATGCGCTACTAGCTCTACAGAACGTAGAGCCACACGAGATACAGCACACCCATCACGATCGCGATCAGGCCGAGCGTGCCCTGCCACGGTGCGAGCCTCGCGCGCAGTGCCTGGCCGCGCTTCTCGGCGGTCGGGTTCTTGCCGAGCGCGTACTTCGTGACGAGACCGAAGCCGAGCAAGAAGCCGACGCTCAGGTCGGCAAGGCTCGACGCGAGCCAGAACGTCCAGAACAGCGGGCGCACGCTCAGCACGCTGACAAAGCGCATGCAGTCGAACGTGCCCCAGATGCCCCAGAACAACATGACAATGCCGATCCAACCCTGGTAGGGCGTGAGCTTGTCGATGAGGTCCTTCGCGTTGGGCTTCTTCGCGATGACGAGGTTCGAGGCTGCGAGTAGTCCGCCGGCGATCGTGATCAGTCCTGCAAGCATGTGAGCTCCTTGGGTTGTGCCGGTCCCCATAGGCAACGCTCGCGCCGCTCGTAACTGCTTGTGTTCGCTCGGGCCGAACAGCATGCTCGCGCAAGAACTTGCGTGATCGAGCAACATGACCCGCGCGCCGGAAGCTGAACGTACGACGGTCAAGGGGACCGAGACATTGCACGCGCGAACGACACTCGTGCTGTATCACCGCGACGGCGCGACGGTCGCGCAGCTCGAAAAAGATCGGCCGTTGATCGTCGGGCGCGCGGCGCCGTCGGATATCGCGATTCCAGATCCGGGGTTGTCGCGCCAGCACGCCCGGTTCGTGTGGAACGACCAGGGCCTATGGGTCGAAGACCTCGGCTCGACGAACGGAACGAAGAAGAACGGCGAGTCGATCACGATGACCCGGCTCGCGCCGACCGACGAGATCAGCGTCGGTCCGGTGATGGTGAAGATCCACATCATCTCGTCGGTCGATCAGGACCTGCGCGGGTTCGACGGCCACGATCGGTTCGTCGGTGCACTCGCCGACGAGATCGTGCGCGCACGCGAGTTTCAGCGCCCGCTAGCGCTGATGCTCGTGAAGGCGGCGAACGCGAAGGATCACGTCAGCAAGTGGGCGAGCCGGTTGCGGATGCGGCTGCGCCCGGTCGATCGCGTCGGCTTGTACGGACCCACTGCGGTGCTGGTCGCGCTGCCCGAGGCCGCTCGGGACACCGTGCGCGCGCTCGCAGCGGATCTCGCGGGCGGCGAGCCAAAGCTCGCGTGCAATGTAGTCACGTATCCATCAGATGGCTCCTCCGTCGAGGAATTGATCGCGGCGCTCAAGGTCGCGAAGCGGACGGATCGGGCGGCGAAGGACGAGGACGCGGCCGTCGTGATCAAGAGCACCGCGATGAAGCAGGTGATGCAGACGGTGAAGCGGCTCGCGCAGTCGACGATCGCGGTGTTGATCCACGGCGAGACCGGCACCGGCAAGGAAGTGATCACGCGCGCGATCCACGACCAAGGTGCGCGCAAGCAAGCCCCGCTGCGCACGATCAACTGCGCCGCGATCCCGCAGACGTTGATCGAGAGCATGCTGTTCGGGCACGAGCACGGCGCGTTCACCGGTGCCGAGCGCTCGGCCGCCGGATTGTTCGAGCAAGCGGCCGGCGGCACGGTGCTGCTCGACGAGATCGGCGAGCTCGCGCTATCCGCCCAGGCGGCGCTGCTCCGCGTGCTCGAGACCAAGAAGGTCACGCGCGTCGGTGGCGATCGCGAGATCGCGGTCGACGTTCGCGTGATCGCGGCGACCCACCGCGACCTCGAAGCGATGGTCGAGGCCGGGTTGTTTCGCCAGGACCTCTTGTACCGGCTCAACACGATGACGCTCCGGATCCCGCCGCTGCGCGAGCGCGTCGACGAGATCAAGCCGCTCGCCGAGCGGTTCTTGAAGGAGGCCGCGAAGCAGGCCGGCAGCGACGTCAAAGGGCTCGAGTCCGACGCGCTCGCCGCACTCGAACGCTACCCGTGGCCCGGCAACGTGCGCGAGCTTCGCAATGCGATCGAGCGCGCGGTCGTGCTCGCCGAGGGCAAGACGATCCAGGTCTCCGATCTCGGCGAGCGAATCACGCGCGCGCACGAAGCGGCGGCACTGCCAAGTACCGACGATGGGGACGTGCCACGCGATTACCGCGAGCACCTGCGCAAGTACGAGGCGCAGCTGATCGTCAAGGCGCTGCACAAGTTCGGCGGCAACCAGACCGAGACCGCGAAGGCGCTCGGCTTGCCGCTGCGCACGCTGGTCCACAAGCTCGGGCTCTACGGCATCAAGAAGAAGTTCGACCGTTAGCGTGATCGTGCAAGTGGTTGCGTGATCACGAGCGTGCGGGCGTGCCGCATCGCGGAGTTACGCGCGGCTCGCGGCTTGCCTTGTCGACGCGCACAAGGAGACACCATGGGTCTGTTCGACAAGATGAAGAAGATCGCCGAGACCGTCGCCCCGGCGAAGCAGCAATCGGCGGTGCAACCGCAACACGTCGCGCCAACGGCGCCGGTGCCCGAGCCGGTGCCCGCAGAGGAAGACGACGCCGACGACGAGCCGGCGTTCGATGTCGCGGGCTTCGATCCCGACGACGAAGACTCGTTCTTCCACGCGGTGCTTCACATGGAGTCCGAGGGTCAGTTTGGCGGCACCGACGAATCGCGCGCCGAAGTCTGCGAGCGCTTTGGCATCCGCGATCGCAGCCACTGGCACACCGTCAAGGAATCGGTCTATGCGCTGCTCGCGCGCAAGCACGGCTCGTACGACGAGGTCGGCCAGCGCGAGATGAACTGGCGGCAGAAGCAGATGACCGCGCACATGACCGGTCAGGTCGCGACCATGCAGGCCAAGGGTGGATTCGAGCCGGTCGAAGGCGTGTCGCTCGAGGCGTGGGCGGCGATCAACGCGAAGATCGTCGGGGGTGCGAACCACGAGGATCTCCTGAAAGGAGCCGGCATCGATCAGGCGCGCTGGAAGCGCGCGAGCGACGAGTGGAACGCACGGATGGCGCGAGACACCACGTTCGCGATCGCGCAGATCTACGGCAACGCGTTCCAGGCCGCGTCGCAGGGCAAGTATGGCGACTACGCCCGTGAAGCGGCGGCCGCGCGCACCGAGAACCGCGACCTCGAGCTCGAGCCGCCGATGAGCTACGAGCAGTACTACACGATCATGTACGAACAGAGCTACGCGGGCAAGCAAGGCAAGGATCCGGTCGCCGCGCTCGAAGCCTGCGGCCTCACGATCATCGACTGGACCGACCTCGGCACGTTCTTCGGCTACCACTTCCATCGCACCGCGGTGCGCGACTGGAAGACCTACGAGGCGATCCACGAGAAGGTCGAAGCCGAGATGGCCGCGAAGTATCCGGGCGTCAAAGCCGACGTCGACATTTCGTTCTAGATCGTTCCCAAGGGAGTTCTAAGGGCAGCGATCCGAGAACGACTTCACGACTCCTTCGCCGGCGTACTCGTTGTCGAAGAACCACTTGCCGTCCTCGAGAAACGCGACCTTCGCGATCGTGTTCGGCTTCGCACCGGCTTGCTTTGCGAGCGCCCACACCGAGGCCATCGAGCAGGTCGGAAGCCGACGCACCGGCCATTTGCAGTTCGGATCGGTCGGATCCATGCCGCGTGCCCGCACGTCGATGGTCTTCGATCCGACCGTGACCTCGACGTAACACGCGATATCGACCGGCAGGTTCGCCGGGACGTCGGTCGGGCGCGCGGAGTGCGACGCCGAACGGAACAGGTAGCTCGCGGAGTCGTCGGTGAGGGTCAGGTCAGCGTGGCCGTCGGGATAGACGTTGACCATATCGAAGCGAACGAAGCCGACGTCGGGATAGATCGCGCGCGCGAGCACCAGCGCCTTCGGTGCGTAGGCCATCGCGTCGAAGTGCTTCGGGTCGTAGTCGAGCGGATAGTGCGAATGCGCGGGCTTCGGCTTTGTCGCGTCGCCGCCGCCACCGATCGTCACGCCCGGGCCGATCGTGACGTTGCCGCCGATGATCACGCCGTGCTTCGCAGCATCTACCTTGTCGACGCCGGATCCCGCGTCAGGTGGTGGTGCTGGCTTCATAGGCGGAGGTGTCGCGCGCCTCGCGGGTGGCAGCGTGGTTGCCGGCGTAGGCGTAGTCGATTCCGGTTCTCCGGCGGGTGCGCGCGTCGGCGCTGGCGTCGGCTCGGTCACCATCGGTGGTGCAGCAACCGCCACCGCCGGAGCCGCGGCCGGTCCGTTGGCCTGCGAAAGCGCGATGATCACGACGACGATCGCGACGATGCTCAGCACCGCCGCCGCGATCCACAGTCGGCGGCGCGACGGCGGCGGCGGCGGGGTCGCGACCGTCGACCGGTGCGCGAAATCCGCGGGCGATGGTGCCTGGGGCGGCGCCGCACGCGAGCCGCTGCGCGAGATCATCGGCACGCCGCTGCGCGACGACACGGGGCGCCATTCGTGGGCCGGCAGATCCGCGGCGGCCTGCTGGAGCGCCTGGGCCATCGCGGTCGCCGACTGGAACCGGTCCTCGGGCCGCTTCGCCATCGCCGTCCACACGACGTGCTCGATCGAGGGCGGCAGCTCCGGTCGCAACGCGCGCGGCGACGGCGGCGGCTGTTCCATGTGCGCGCGCATCAGGTCGAACAGGGTCTCGCCCTCGAACGGCCGGCGTCCGGTGATCGCCTCGTACAGCATCACGCCGCTCGCGTAGATGTCGGCGCGCGCATCGACGTGGCCCTTGCCGCTGATCTGCTCGGGCGCCATGTAGTGCGGCGTGCCGAGCAGCGCACCGGTCTGCGTGCGCGGCGACACGCCCTGCTGGAGGCCCGGCGCGAGCTTCGCGATCCCGAAGTCGAGCACCTTCGCGTGACCCTCGCCGGTGACGAGCACGTTGTCGGGCTTGAGATCGCGATGGACGATGCCGATCGCGTGCGCGGCGGCGAGCGCCGAGAACACCTCGCACATGACCTGGACGAGGCCGCCGAGCGGCAGGCGCTCGGTGTGCAGCGCGTTCGCGAGCGTCGTGCCCTCGACGAATTCCATCACGATGAACGGCCGGCCGTCGGGGAGCAGTGCCATGTCGAGCACGTTGACGATGCCCTCGTGGCGAATGAGGTTGACCGCGCGCGCCTCGGCGAAGAACCGCTCGAGCAGCTCGGGGCTGCGCGCGCACTCGTCCGACAGGATCTTGATCGCGACCTGCGACCCGATCATCGGCTGGATCGCGAGATACACCCGGCCCATGCCGCCCTCGCCGAGCAAGCGCTCGATCCGATAGCGGCCGACCTCGGTACCGATGAGCCGGTCGATGGGGTGGTCTCCGCTCATCAGAATCGGCCGGAGACGACGAGCGTGCCACCGTCGGTCGCGGGCAGCGCGGAGACCCGAACTTCGTGATCGCGTGGCGCCGTCGCGTAGAGCACGATGCCGGCCGCGGCGACCGCACCGCCCGCGATCGAGAAGATCGTCGAGAGCGTCGCGCGCGAGTGAGCCTGCGCGCCGAGCGTGCTGGCCGCGGTGGCCTCGCCCTGGGTCATGCAGGTGGTCGAGCCGCCGCAGATCGCCTTCGCGGCATTCCACTTCGAGCGCGCGAGCGCACCGAATACGACGCCGGTGACGAGGCCCGCGCCGCCGACACTGATCGTCGCGACGCCATAGGCGCGGCGATGCGACGTGGGCTCGGCGCGCGGCTTGGGTGGAGGCACAGGCGTAGGGGTAGGCGTAGGCGTAGGCGATTTGCCGTTTGCGTTTGCGTTTGCCGCCACCGTGGGAGTTTCTTCGGGCAGCTTCGCGTTGATCGTCACGACCTGACCCTCGTCCGTGATCGCGACGGACTTGCGAAACTCCACGCGACCCGGCTTCGTCGCGACGATCTCGTGCCGGCCGAAATCGACGGGCGCGCCCTGCGCCGTCGCAGCCAGCGGAGCGTCGTCGAGCATCACTTCGGCATCGGCCTCGACGTTGACGATGATCCGCGGCACCCGCAGATCGAGCTTCGCGACCAGATCGACCGCGGCCTTGCGCCGCTTCGAGCTCGGCTCGCGCGCGATCACGTCGCGATACGCCGCGAGCGCGCTCGCGAGCTTGCCGATGTGGACGTCGCACTCGGCGAGCGTCCGCTCGGTGACGAGCGATGGCGACAGCTGCTGGCTCTCTTCGAGCTTCGGGCACGCATCGGCGTACTTGTGCGCCTTCATCAGCGCCCGGCCTCGCTTCGCATCGGCGGCAGCCTTCTTCGCGTTCTTCTTCGCTTCCGCGGCCGAGGGTGGACCGGCATGCACGACGCTGCTGACAGCGACGAGCACGACTGCGAGCCGTCCCACTCCCATCGCACGATCGTAAGCCGCGCCGCTCGGCGCTGCAACGCGTTACTTGCCGGTGGCAGCGCGCTTCAACGAGGTCGCCATGTCACGGAATCGACCGAGCCGCGCTTGCACGCGCGCCAGACCAGACGCGACGCGCGCTTCGAAGCCCGGGGTCAGTGAGGCCTGATTGAACGCTTCTTCGGCGCCGAAGAAGTCGCCGCCGAGCACACACACGTCGCCGAGCGTCGCGTACAGCGCGGCTGCGGTGATCGGTGAGGTCGCGCGTGGAATGCCCGCGCGCAACACGGTCGCGGCGCGCGGCGCATCACCGGCTTTCGCGAGCGCGACGCCATACGCACAGCGCGCGTTGCAGAAGCCCGGTGCGAGATCGAGCGCGGCGCGCAGCGATTCCTGCGCGGTCTCGAGATCGTTGGTCTGCAACGCCTGCAACCCGCGCTCGTAGTACCTGCGAGCTACAGCGCTCAATCGAGCTCCAGCAGCGAGAACCGCGCGGCGGCGTCGTCGCCACTACCCTCTTTCTTCTCTTCAGCCGCCGGTGGTGCAGCCGCCGCGGGTGCCGCGGGCGTTGGCGGTAGCGCGGGTGCAGCAGCGGGTGCCCCGCCGGCGGGCGCGCCCCGAACGGACACGCCGCGCGACGGCGGCGGTGCGGCCGCTGCGGCGGTGCTCGGTGCAGGCACCTGCCCCGCCGGCCGTGCCGGCGAGCTGCCGGGTTGAGTCGATGGATTCGTCGGCCCGGGCGGGCGCTGCTGTAGCGGGGTCTCGACGACGCGCACGCCCGGCTGCGGCCGCGTATCGACCATCTGCATCCCGGGCGGCGGCTGGCGTTGCGCGAGGAGAGGTTGAACGACGCCACCGATCCGGACGCCGACTTGCTCGCCATCGACCACGAACATCGCGAGCTCGGGAAAATCGAAGCGCGTCTGGAGCGACGTGATCAGCTGCGCGAACGACAGGTTCTTCAGATCACCGAGCGTCTCGGCCTGATGAATCAACATCGGCGGCGGGCCCTCGACCACGTACTCCTTCACCACGAACGTCAGGATCTCGAGCAGCGCGTCGCGATCCATCTCGGAGAAGGCATCCTTGACGTTGCTCGCAATATCGCGCAGGTCGGGACGGCTCGGCATGATCAGACTGTAGCTCCATCGAGGTCGGCGCCGTGGGTCTGACACCCCACGAACCGCGCCCCGGTCAGGTCGGCGTTACACAGGTTCACGCCGCGCAGATCGCAGCGCACGAACGCAGCGCCGCGCAGCACGGCGCCGTACATATTCGCGCGCTTGAAGTCGACGTCGAACACCGCCGCACCCGTCCAGTCGGTGCGCGACAGCGATACGGTCGCGCCGTCGTAGCCCTCGAACACGCACTTGAGCAGCACCGCGCCTGCGAAGTCTGCCGAGTAGAGCTCGCTCTGCACGAACTTGGTGTCCTGGATCCGCGCCTTGTGAAACCGCACGCGCGCCATCCGCACCGGGCCCAGCTCGCACCGGAGTAACTGCGCGCCGGAAAAGTCGAGCTCGGTGAAGTCGCAGTCCTTCGCGGTCACGCGATGCCACAGCGCGCCCTTCCACTGCGAGGTGCGCAGATCAGAGAGCGTGAGGTTCGCGCGCTCGAGCCGGCTGTCGTCGCCGTCCGCGCCCTGGAGGTCGAGCTTCTCGAGCGTGACGTTATCGAGATCGATCGAGCGCAGCCCGATGGACGGTGCCGCGAACCCGGTGATCGTGCGCCCCGCGAGCTCGTCGTCGGCGATCAGCCGTTCGAGCTGCACGCGGGACTGGATGACGCCCGCGTCGGCGCTGGTGTCGCTCATCGAAGCGAGAATACCAGCCTACGCCCGGCGGGCGTAGCCGTTGCGCATGCCCTGGTTGCGGCCCGCGTCACCGACGAGCTCGAGCACGCGCTCTTTGATTCGCTCCGTCGTCTCCTTGAGCTTCTGCTGCGCTTCTTTGCGCGCCTGGCCGAGCATCGCGGCCTCGTGGCTGTCGAGCACCTGCGGGCCAACACCGCCGCCGAGCTCCTCCTGCAACACGGCCTGCTCGACGAGGTCTGCTTCGGTCTCGTGCTCGGCCGCGAAGGGCATCGCGTCCTCGAACGTCGCCTTGCGGTGCAGGCCCTTCGCCTGCTGCGCTACGTGCGTCAGCTCGTGGGCGAGGAGCGCTTGCCCGCTCGCGCTGCCCATCGACTTGTCGGGCGAGTTGCCCATCATGATCATACCGGTCGCGCCGACCGTCACTGCGTACGCGTTGCGCTGGCGGTTGAACTCTTCGGCGAACTCGCCGGTGTAGACGCGGACGTGGCCGAGATCGACGCCGAACCGGCGCTCGTACTTCGCGCGCACGCTGTGCTCGAGCGGATCGCCGCGACCGGCGCGCTTCGACACCATGCGCAGCATGCGATCGGGGTCGTACTTGCGCGCGAGCTCGTCGGTCAGATCTTCCGGACGATCGCCGCTTCGAGCTTCTTGCTCGGCGCGCTCACGCTCTTCGCGTTCTTCGTCCAGGCTCGCCATCGTGCTCTAGTTCTACGATCTTACTCGTCTTTACCTTCCCCGGACCCCGCCCATTGCGACGTGTAACCCTCTGATCCTTCATAGAATTCGGAGGTCTTCTGGTGGTCGATGATCGCCGCATCGCCGCCGAGCGCCTGGTCGAGGAACTTGGTCTCGGCGA
>JBDUAS010000075.1:0-28079 GCA_040004535.1 Deltaproteobacteria bacterium | reverse complement strand
CGTAGCGCGCGTCGGCGGCGTGGATGTGCTTGACGATCCGCTCGACCGTGTCGAGGTGCATGTCCTGTGGCAACACGCCGAGACCGCCGAACCGCGCCATCGTCTCGGCCATCCGCTTGCCGGTGACGCCGTTCATGTTCGCCGACACGATCGGATGCGAGCCTCCCGCAAAATCCGGCGGGGAGAGATCGGTATCGAGCCGCGATTCGCCTTCGAAGAATCCAGGATTGAGAAAGACGTCGTCGGTCGAGAGCTCGAGCGCTTCGTCGTGATCGGGATGGAGGTACCGCAAGTCCCACACCGTATCCCAACTTGCGGCCGACCTGACGTCCTGCGGTGAGACTCGTGGTCAGCCGTCGCCGTTGGAGTCCGTGAAGGTCCCCACACTGACTGCGCAACGTCGCGTTCAAGCGCTCGAGCTCGTCGCGCGCCTCGCGCTCCGACCGCTTGAGCCGGGTGCGCCCCATGATCCCGACCATCGCGAGTGCGTAAAACGAGAACAGGTAGAACCCGGGCAGACCGAGATCGGCGATCGTGACGTCGCCGCGAGCAAGCGCGGTCACCGCCATCGTGCCCGTGACCAGGATCGTGACCGCTGTGAACTCGAGCGCGGAGAAGGGCAGGAGCGCGTATGCGCCGGCCAGCACCGAGTAAATCGCGTCGCGATGATTCGAGTGGAGTCCACCGCTCTGACCCATCGCGCGGGCTACGTACCAGCCGAGCACGCCGAACATCAGGACGCTGAGTGAAGCGACCAGCTCGCGCGAGCCTCCGAGGAAGCATGTCGCCCCGACGACGACCAACGCGCTGGCCATGATCGCCGTCCGCGCGATATCGCGCGGGAACGCGGGAGAGATCAGCGCGGCAAGCTCCGACGAGACCACCAGCACGAACGCGACGACAACCGTGTTGCGCACCATCGCCACGAAGCGCTCGCTGTCCAAGTCGCGGGCGACGCCACGTGCGAGGCGGCGGAACATGCTGTTAGCGGGCCATGACATCGCTGCAGACGGCGCTCCGGCGTTGTGTCACCTGTCTCGTACGGGCAGTTGGCTGACGCCAGCGCTACGCGCGAAGGTGAGCAAAGCTAGCAAGGTGACGCTATCGACGAGCAAGAAGCTCGAGAACCTTCGATGGGTAACCTCGGACCAGAGCGCCTCGAGGTTGCCTGCGATCAGGCCATAGAGAACGAAACCTACGAGCTCGACGACGAGCACACCGCGCAACAAGCGCCATGGCCATCCCCATGGCTCGCGGGTCGGGTCGGGCCTGCGCAGTGCGTAGTACGGAAGCAACAACAGCGCACCCAACCACGGCGAAGCGACCAGCACGAGCACAGGATGTGGTCGGTGCTGCGGTCGTTCCGCGAAGTAGTACGTGGCATGGATGAACAGCAACGTGCCGGTCGCATACCAGAGGCCACACAGTGCGGGCTCTGGCCAATCGAACAGCGTCAGCCGTTTCGACATCTCGAGCACATCGCTGTCGAGCTTCGACGGCGCGAACAGGATCGCGAACAGCAGGAAAGCGATCCACGGGACAACCAGCAAGCGGCGCATGTGCGACCTCTCCGAGTTCAGAGCTTCGAGATTCGCACGCAGCGGTCCGCGCGAGACGCGAAGACGCACATCGCGGATACCACGTCGAACGGGATCCTCGGCAAGCGCCACCGCGGTGTGGTCCGCTACCTCGCGGTGATGCTCGATCCGAAGGGCGTCGTGATCGATCGCGTGTGGAAGTGCCGACCGAGATCCCGTGGGTGCCGGCCGATCAGTGCAATGCTCGCTGAATGACCGACCTCGAACAGCGCCTCGCCGCGCTCGAAGACCGCGTCACCGAGCTGCAGCGCGAGCTCGACCGCCGGAAGAGCTCGATGGCGCAGACCCGGCGCTGCCCGGCGTGTGGCAGCGGCTCGCTGTTCCACTTCACGCAGGTCCGCGAGCGCGAGGGAGGCAACACGCTCTCGGACCTGGCACTCCATCACAAGAATGCCTGGTTCGTGACCGACGACATCGCACCGCTCGAGGCCTTTGCGTGCCGGACATGCGGGCTCGTCGAATGGCACGCACGAGCGCTCGACAAGGTGGTCGCCGACGGAAACGAGGTGATCTCGATCTCGACGCCGGACGACATGCCGCCACCGGCCTCGGGGCCGTTTCGCTAGCGCAGGGCGGCCACCGCGGCGCGACGTGCGGACCGCTCGAGATCGAAACCGAGCGGGGCGCGCGTTCAGCGACGAATCGTTCCGTGCGGCGGCCGGCGCGGCTCGTGGTCAGCGAGATTCGATCCGACCGCCGCCTCCGCTCACCTCGGCGAGCCGGTGAACGCGAGTTGACTCGCCGAGTTGCCTGGTCGATCTGATCGAGCAGCGCGGAAGTCCGTATGGTTGTTTGTCGGATCCGCGGCACGCGCGGTGCACTTTCAGCGGCACGACCGGCCAGAGCCGTCGGATCCAAGCGATCGAGGTCCAGGAGTATGCGCGCGTCGTGCTTCCGCCCGGCGGACCTTGCTTCGCATGCCTCGACTAGAGGCGAGGAGGAGCCCGAGCCTCGAGGTGCTCGTGGTCAGGCATGTAGGACCGCAGACCACCATGGATCGTGAATGGTGGATCGTGTCAGCGAGCCCACTCGAGGAACGCGCGGAGTAGAAGCGGACCTTATTCGCGTTGCTTCGTCGGCGAAGCAGCTCTACACCTGAAGAATGCGCGCTCGCGAGACGTTGCTCCCTCCGTCGGTGGGGCGTGCGGGCAAGGTCGAGGATCGGCCCTGGGGCGCGACGCTCGCGGCGCTCGGGATCAGTGGTCGGACGTGCGAGCTCACATTGCGCGGCGCCCGTGACGCCGTGCACCGGATCGCGTTCGTGCATGGCGCGGTGGTCGGGGCGACCTCGCCGGTGGCGGCGGACGCCGTGGCGCGCGTCGCGGTGAGCACGCGGCTCGTGACGGCCGCGCAGGTCGCAGCGTTCGCGCGCGATCGTCGGAGGTCACGGACCGACGAGCTCGCGGCATTCGTCGATGCCATGGCGCTCGTGCCGGAGCAGGTCCAGGAGCTCAAGACGCGCGTGCTCGTCCAGCGCGCCGCGCGTACGTTCGCGATCGATCGCGGTGACTTCACGATCGAAGCGGCGATCACGATCCCCCTGATGATCGGGATCGGCGTCGACGTGCGCACGGTGATCTATCACGGCGCTAGGCTCGTCCTCGACGGCGCGCGCCTCACCGCCGGAGTGCGCAAGCACGGGAGCCGCTTCGTGCTGAGCGCCGGTGACGCCGACCTCGCGCGCTTCGGGTTCGCCGATGCCGAGCGAGCCGTGATCGACGCGCTCCGTGCGGGCACGAGCCCTCCCGAGATCGAGGCACGTCATCGCGAGCTCGACCCACGGATGGTCGAGGCGGTGATCTACGCGCTCGCAGCGTGCGGTGCGGTCACGGCGAGTGAGTCCGCGGAGGAGCCGCGCGTGACGCAGCCGCCGGCACGGGTGCCGGACGAGATGCAGTGCGTGCCGATGCGGATCGGAAGCGATCCGTTCGTCGCGCGTCCGGCGAACAAGCCGGGGGCGGCGGGGGCCCCGCGCTTGCCGACCGTGGCCGCGACCCCGATCGCGCTCGGTCGCGGCACCAAACGCTGGACCGAGCCATTCCTCGAGGTCCTGCCGACCGTGGTGCGGCCGAACGCGCTCACCGCAAGCGAGGTTCGGGGCCTGATCACCGCGGGCAGGACGATGCTCGGTCGCAGCGTCGATCACTTCACGATGCTCGGCTTGCCGATCGGCGCATCGGTCGACGCGGTCCGCACCTCGTACGTCGAGCTCGCGCGCAACCTGCGCCCGGAGCGGCTCACCGAGCTCCGGATCCGCGATCGGGAGCTCGACGCGCGCGCGCTGCTCGCGCAGGTCACCATCGCGTTCACGGTCCTGACCGATCCCGCGCGGCGCGCGGAGTACATCGCCGGGCTCCGGCGCAGCGGCGTTCGCGGCGCCGAGGCGCTCGACTTCGCCAAGCTCGCCGCCGAGGCGTACCAGCGCGGCAAGCGCGCGCTACGTGCCGACGAGCCAGAGCTCGCGATCGCCGAGCTCAGGACGGCCTGCGAGCTCGCACCCGATGACCGCGACTACATCGCCACGCTCGGCCAGGCCGAGTTCTGCGTGCGGATGAAGACCCGCTGATATTGCCGCGAACCTAGTCCTTGAACCGGTCCGGAATCGGCGCCATGGGAACGTGTGCGGGTGGTTCCTTCGCGCTGAGAATCACGATGTCCCGAAACCCGCGCCCACCGTTGGCAGCTGGATCGGCGATCTCGATGTCCGTGCCGTAGTGCCAGACGCGCCGGTCGTTCCAGTAAATGAGGTGCCCCGGCGGAACGACGGCGTCGAACACCATCTCGTCGCTGAGCTTCCCATCCACGTCCAGCTTGTACTGGCTGACACCTGAATCGCTCGCGATGTTGATCCGATCGACGATCAGCATGGCGACGTGCTGGTTGCCGTCCTGGTGGAAACCCTCGACGGCCACCCGGCCGCTTCGCCCAGGCAAGCACTCGATCCGCTGAAACTGGACCAGGACGATCGCGTCATTCCAGGCGAAGCGGGAGGCGTAGTCAAAGACGAGTCGTCGCAGATCCGGCCCGTCGAGCAGCCTCGGATCGATCGGCGGGTATTCGCGACGAAGATCGCCGTGAACAGGATTGTAAGTCTTCGACTGCGCGAGCGAGTACTGAGGCAGCTTCCAGCAGCGGTATCCCGTCTCGTCCGAGGTCCACGAGGGTGGAGCATCGCTCCGGAGCGCACGACTACGCTCCGGGCTCATTCCACTCAGCTCGTTGGCTCGCGCGATGTGATCGTCGATCGCTTCGTTGACCGCGCCGAGTCGGTGCTTGACGCGAAGCCACGCGAGCGCCTTGTAGCGAGAGCCCTCCGCGACGTAAGGGTCGACCGGGATCGAAGGGTAGAACGCCCCGAACGCCTTCACGTCGATCATCGAGGAACCATCGACGATCTCGTACAGAAACTCGGAGAGCGCTAACGGTGAGGGCTGCCGATGGGGGGTGACCATGGCCGCAATATCACCCGCGGTCGGATTTTTCCACGAAGTTTCTCGCGCGAACTGGTGCGGCCCGCCGTCCGCCACGACATGGGCGCCGGCTTGCGACCCTGACGTCAGGGCGTGCAGATCTTTCCAGTCACCGACCACGATACGTGCGAATCGTTGTTGATGAAGCCGGTCACGTAGAGATAGCCAGTCGCGTTCGCGAGCTCGCCGGTGCCGCTCGTGATGATCTCGATCGAGAAGCTCGCACCGTCACCCTCCTCCGGCGCATCGGCGATCTCGACCGTGCTGAAGTGGCCACTCTCGCGTGTGGAAATCATGTTCCCGAGCATTTCGATCCTCCGGCACATTCGATGCGCGACGAGTCGATCGTGGGAACGTGTCCCGAAACCACGAGCTGGTGCCGTTGGTTACTCGCGCAAGACCGTGTCGCGCCGCGTGAACGGATTCATCCAGACGCGAGTTCGACGGCCCGGCCCAAATCTTCGGCGGCGTGGTCACCTTCTTGCATTGGTGCCGCTATGACTCATTGCCCATACGTCCTGCGTGGATCAGCTCTACTTGTTTTGAGCATCGGAGGAGTGGCCTGTGGCACGTCCTCGGGGGTGCCCGCGGACACGAGGTCGCTGAACGGTGCGGAGGGCGACGTCGTTGGAGGTAGCGGAAGTGTCATGGGCACCTTCGGCAGCGAACCGATCGCGCCGATCATGGCCGCTTACTGGGTCGGCCAACCTGTTGATCCAACGGAGTCCGCTGGCGGTCCTTTCATCAACCTCTTGTCTAGCCCAGTGACGTGCAACGACATCTCGGTCACGGGCTGGTTGTCCAAGATTCCTGCGGAAACGCAGGTACTCGAATTGATCATCGGAACAACGACCGTCGGGTCGTCATCGCCGGCCGCCTCTGCTGCGGCCGCAAATGTCGCCGAGGTTAACTATCTATTTGCTCGACCATCTAACGAGGTCCGCGCTGGCACCGGAAGCGTCACGCTGACTGCGTATGCGAGCACGATGTCGGTCGACGGTATGGTGGATGTGACATTCCCCTCGGGGAGCGCCCAGGGAACCTTCCACGCGGTGTACTGCCCGGGAGGCCAAGAAGAGTCGCGCTAGGCCGGTAGCGCTGAACCGGGCTGCGCGTGAGCGCACGCTCGGCGATCCGCGGTGACGCGGATCAGCTCGTTTACGAATGAAGGCTCGCACTCGCGCGGCGCGATCAGTAAACAAGTTTTACGGCGCCGAGCCGCTGACCGTAACGCAGCACGCGATGGGTGATATCCATCGACTCGCCGCGGCGATCGAGCTGCTTCGGATAGTTCGCCGCCGCGATCTCGATGTGGTGATCGGGCAGCAGCTTGCGGTCGGCGAGCTTCGTGAGCGAGATCTCGATGGGATCGAACTGAGGCGCGGGACGCACGCGAGAGACCGACGGATCGATGCACGGCGTCAGATCGCCGGTCTGGGCGACGCGGGTGTTGAGCATGGGGAGGTTGAACCGGTTGGTCAGCGTGCTGAGGATCGAGACGTGATCGAACGTCGCGCCCACGGTCGCGCTCTTGCGGACCCGCGGCCCCGCGACGATCGTGGGCACCCGGAAGCCAAGTTGCTGGAAGTCGGGGATCGTGTCGCTGGTGATCCGCGGCGGCGGTACGTGGTCGTAGAAGCCGCCGTGCTCGTCGTAGGTGAGCACGAACAGGCAACGATCCCACTGCGGGCTCTGTGCGAGCGCGGCGAACACACTCGCGATCAGCGCCTGGCCGAGCATCGGATCGTGATTGGGATGATCGTCGTTCGCGCCGACCCCGAAGAACTGCGGATCGAGCAGCGAGTATTGCGGGAGCGTGCCGAGGCGCGCCTGCTCGAAGAAGTTTTCGATCGGCGAGCCGCCATGTAGGCGTTGATAACCCGCGACCGCCCACGGGACGTCATGGAAGTAGTTCATGCTCGAGACGCCGGCGCTCTCGAGGCTGCTCCAGATATTCTTGAAGTTGCTGATCCGGGTGTTCGTCTGGAGGCCGTTGGAGCTCGCGCCGTGGAGAAAGAATCGATTGGGCCAGGTCGGGCCCATCACCGACGCGAAGTAACGGTCGCAGACCGTGAACGCGTCGGCGAGCTGATAGGTCGCCGGGAGCTGGTTGCGATCGTGGTAGCCCATCGGATCGTTCTGATTCGGTCCGGCGTGCGCCTTCACGAAGCCGTCGTTGGCTCCGTTGTTCCACTGCTGGTGGCAGGGGTCCCAATCGTGGCTGATGTCCTCGGTGGTGAGCTCGTCCATCCGATGTACCTGCACGGTCGAGCCGTCCGGCGCCGGGTTGGACTCGTCGCCGGTAAGCCCGTCGATCGCGCGGCCCTCGTCGAGTAGCCGTGACCCGAGGTAGTGGTCGAACGAGCGATTTTCCATGCACAAGACGACGATGGTATCGATCCCATCGAGCAACTCGGGGTCGGTCATGCCGCCCTGCGGGCCGCTCTCTTCGTCGGTGCAGCCGACGGTGATGAGCCCGAGCGCGGCCCCGGCTGCCTTGAGCATGTCGCGTCGCGACGGACCACGTACCTTCATGGATGCACGCGAAGAGCAGGAACCAGGCCGTCGTGATGCGAATCGAGATCAAATCGGAATCGCTAGTTCGACGCTCGACCAGCAGCTCGAGACGCCGGCAACTCGGCTCCCGAGTGGCCACGCGAGGTGCCACGTCGGGATACCCATTGAGGTCTGTCGTGTGCAGTCGAGCGGCGTCAGTTCGGCATCGGGACGCTCGGGAGGGCAACGCTCACGCTCACGCTCATTTCGCGGCGTTCAGGTCACGCTCGATGGCGTCAAACGTCGTGTCGACATCTTTGGTGTAAGCGGCCCGGCCCGAATCTGCGGCGGGCGGCATCTTCTCCAGCGTGGACGCGAGCAGATCACGCCGCGTCTTGAGGCCGGCCGCTGCGTCCTTGGATGCGGCATCGACCTTGGTCGAGAGTGTCGCGAGCGCTAGATCCAACTTTGCGAGCCGCTGGGTCACAGCGGCACGATAGGCGGCATCCGCCTCGGCCAACGTGCCCTGGGCCGAGCCGAGTTGCTTCGCCTGGGTGGCCAGGACCGCTTCTTTGTCGGCAAGCTCCTGCTGCTGTTTCACGACCTCGCGCTTGCGACGCTCGATGTCGTCACTCGTTTCGACGACGTTTTTGCTCTTCTCCGTCAGCGCAGACTGCGCCTCGTGGAGGTCCTTGCTGGGTCTATCGGTGAGGTCCGAGTTGTCCTTCTTTCCGCATGCGACGGCGAGGACACAGGCGATCAGCGACAGGACAAAGCGGGTGCGCATGACTTAGTAGGTAGCAGGAACCGAGGTTTCGGGTCGTGCTACCGAACGCAATTGATCTACCTGGGCGTCAGACGAAATATGATCGGCCAGCCGATGCGGACGTCAGATCAAGCCTGATTCGAGCGCGAGCTTCTTGAGCCTCTCCTTCGCGCGCTCGAACCGCTTGCGTAGAGTCGCGGCGCGCGCGTCGACGTTGTCGTCGCCACCGGTGATCCGCGCGATCTCTCTCCAGGACAGCTCGCGGTCGAGGCGAAGGAGGAGGAGCTCGTGCTCCTCGGCGTCGAGTTGGTCGCGGAGCGCGCGAAACTCGTCCTTGACCTCGGTCCGCTGGATGTCGCGAGTCGCGGTGCGAACCACGGCTTCGAGGTCAGGTGCGATCGAGAGCGGGAGGTTGCGTGCCGTGCCGCGCCGCGGATCGCGGCGGAGCTGATTGAGTGCGTTACGCGCGAGCGTGTAGGTCCACGAGCGCAGCGCGGATTCCCAGCGGAACGTGGGAAGGCCGCGCCAAAGGTCCTCTCCGAGCTCGCTGAACGCTTCAGCTGCGAGGTCGTCGTTGCCAGCGAGCGCGCGCAAGAAGCTGAACAGCTCCGTGCCGTAGAGCCGGAGCGCCGCGGTGATCGCGGTCGCGTGATCGCCCGCTTCGCAAGCCGCACGGATGGCGGCCTCGGCGGCACTCCGGTCCCGACCGTCGGGGGCGTCCATCGCGATGGGGAAGACTACCGCGTTCGTGCGAGCAGCGAATCCGTCTCGGCGACCCTGTCAGGCAGGGGGATAGCGACAAAGCTCGCGCGCGCCGTCGTCAGAAAGGACCGCGCGTCGGTGGACCGACCGAGGCCGAGCAGCGCGCGTCCGCGTTCGAGCTGCGCCCATGCCGTGGCCTGCGGGTCGTCGGTAGGAGGGAGCGCGAGCACGGCCGCGGTCGAGGTCATGGCCGCAGAATATTGGTGGAGCTCGTTCGCGATCGTCGCGACCAGATCGAGCGCGAGGAGGTGGCGCATCGTGCCGGGCCTTCGCGCAGCGTAAATGTCCGCGCAGCGCCGCGCGGTCGCGAGCGCCTCGGTCCGCTGCTTCGCCTTGTTCTGGGCGACGGCCAGGTTGTAGAGCACGTCCGCGGTTTCGGTGCGATCGGCTCCGACCGCCCGCGTCGTCTCGGAGAGCGCCTCTTCGAGCAACGCCAGCGCACGCGGTGGGTCGTGCTCGTCGAGGTACTGGAGCCCCAGGTTCAGATCGATCATGCCAAGCGTCGGGTCGGCGTCGCCCCGATGATGTGCGAGCTGTGCGGCTCTCGCGGTCTCGAGCAGCTCGCGCGCTTCGTCGCCGTGACCGGCGCCGACCAGCGCTGCTGCGAGGTTGATCCGCGTATCCCCGAGGGAGCGATCCATCGGGTCCACCGCACGTTCGAGGATCGCCATGGCACGACGCGCGGGCCCGAGAGCGCGCTCGTACAGTCCGGCATCGCTGAGGAGGCGCGACAGGTCGGCCAGCGCGACTCCGATCTCGGAGTCGTCGTGCCCGAGCCGCGCGGTCATCGAATCGATCGTGCGTTCGTAGAGTGTGATGCCGTCCTCGACCTTGCCGGTCCAGATATCGACGCTGGCCTCGATGGTTGCGAGAGCGTCGAGGAGCTGCCGATCTTGCGGAGTCGCGAGCGCCCTCGCATGCGCGACGTCGCGCAACGCGCCGGTGGCGTCATCGTTCGCTTCCGCGACCCGCGCGGCTTGCAGATACAGATTGGCGGCGAGCCATGGCGCCCGGCCGGCGATCCGATCGGCATCGGCCACCGCCGAACGCGTCCAGGTGGGTGCGTTCGGATCCTCGGCGCGCTCGTCGGTCTCCAGGTCGAGCAGCACGCCAAGCGCGAGCGTCGTGCCTTCGTCGTCGTCGCGCGACCGTGCGGAGTAGTAGGCGTCCGAAGCGACCTTTTTCGCGGTGGCCTGGTCGCCATGCTGGGCGGCGATGTATGCGCGCACGATCAGCATCGCTTGGCCGATCGCGGGCGCTTCACGAGCGGGCGAGCTCTCGACCCGATCCACGTAGTGTTGCGCGAGCTCGCTGTGACCCGCGACGGCCTCGCTGCGCGCGAGTGCGAGGTTCGTTCGCGCCTCGATCAGGGCGTTGCGCGCGGCCGGATCCCCAGGCAACGCAGGTGTTGCCGCCAAGTAGAGCTGTGACGTGCACGGCCCGAGCTCGGGCACCGAGTGAGCGGCGCGGTGGAGTAGAGCGGGGACCTGCTCCGCGGTGAGGTGATCGAGGGTGACGAGCGCCGAGGTCGTACGCGCTGCGATCTGCAGACAGTCCTGTGACTTCGCGAGCATTTCCGACGACCACTCGTGACGGACGTACGTCGCTTCGCACGCGCGCAGCGAGGCTCCGGTCAACCGGTCGGCGAAACCGTCCAGTAACCCAGCGAGGCGGGTCGCAGCGTCGGCCTTACCGAGCGCTCGTAGTTGCTGCGGCAGCGTCGAAGGCAGCGTCGCTGCGAGCGAGTGAGCTCGCGCGGCGCACGCGGCCTCCGCTTGGTTCCCGCGGGGAAGCTCGACGAGCACGATGCCGCTCGCGACGAGCAGCATCGCGCCGGCGATCGCGAGCCGCGTGCGCCGCCGGAGCGGTGCGCGGAGCGCCGCGAGCAACTCGGGCATCCCGGTGAACCGGCGGTCGGGACTGGGATCGAGCCCGCGATCGAGCGCCTGCGTGATCTGGCGCGGCACGCGCGGCTTCGATGGTGGCGCGCGCCGCCTTGCGAGCCGCATATTCTCCGCGAGCTCCGGCAGCGTCGTACCTGCGAATGGACGCTCGCCCCACAGCGCCTCCCACAACGTGATGCAGAACGCGAACTGATCGGCGCGCGGATCGACGACGAGACCGGCCATCTGCTCGGGCGCCATATACGCCGGTGTACCGAGGAGCGCGCCGGTTTGCGTCACCGTGCCCAGGTGACCGTCGATCGAATTCGCGACCGGCTCGAGATCGTGCGAGTCATGCTCGCGGGCGAGGCCGAAGTCGCCTACGCGCGCGCGGCCATCCGCGCCGATCAGAATGTTCTCGGGCTTGATGTCGCGGTGAATGAGGCCCGCCGCATGCGCGGCCGCGAGCCCTTCGCCCGCAGCGAGCGCCACCGCGAGGATCTCGGCGACGGTCCGCCGCTGCGCGGCGAGCCACGCGCGCAGCGTCGTGCCGGGCACGTACTCCATGACGACGAACGGATACGCCCCGAGCTCGCCGACCTCGAACACGGTGACGACGTTAGGGTGCGCGAGCCGCGCCATCGCGATCGCTTCTCGGCGCAGGCGGACGGCACCGCCGGGCGTGTGGTGGACCTTGATCGCGACCTCGCGATCCAGCTTGTCGTCCCTCGCGATGTAGACGGCTCCCATGCCACCCGCGCCGATCATGCGCTCGATCCGGAACCGCCCGGACAGCACGGTCCCCTCTGCGAGCTCGCTGGGTTGGCTGCCGGCGACGACCCGCTTCAGGACATCGTCGAACGGATCCTTGCCGGAGTCGGCCTCGACCGTCTCCGCCTCCCCCGCGTTCGCTGCCTCGTTCGCCAAGATGTCGAAGGTACGTGGTCGCGAAGGGAGCGACAGAGCATGAACATGCGCCCCCCCGGCTGCGCCGGTGTCACATCCGATTCGGCCCGCATCTAGCCGACATGCAGAAGACAACACTCTCCTTGTGCGCGCTCTTGCTCTCCGCCGGTTGCATCGACGCACCCGATCCGAATGAAGGCGCGGTGAGTCAGGCCGATACGATCCCCAGCCCCGACAACCCTGCCGACGCTTGTCACAACATGGCCAACGGCGGCGCGCAGGTTCTCGGCGATGCGACCCACGCCGTGAACATCTACAACATCTACTGGGGCACCACGTTCTGGAACGGCGGCGGGTTCGGTGGCGGCGCGATGTGGCGCGATCAGCTCGACACCGCGTGGCGATTCCTCGGCAACGACCACGCCTACTTCAACGCCGTGCAGCAGTACGGAACGGGCACTGGTCACTTCGCGGGCTCGCTCGTGATGGGAAATCCGCCCGCGATCGTGAACAACGCGGACATCCAGAACTTCGTCACGGACGTGACCTCGAAGTACACACTCTCGGGCATCGCGCCGACGGTGAACGACGTCTACGTCGTCTATCTACCGAAGGGCGTCGTCTCCACCGGCGACGCGGGCCTCGGAGGCCATCACTGGTTCTTCTATCACCCCGAGGACGGGCGCCGCGTCGTCGGTGCGACGATCCCATGGGCGGATGACGGTACCGTTGCGGTCAACATCGACGGGTTCACGTCGTACGCGTCGCACGAGATCTTCGAGGCGATGGCGCATCCGATCTCTACCGAGCCGGGTTGGCGCGAGGTCGGCGACCCGTGCGAGACGCTGCCGGCGTGGCGGCTCGATGGCTATAACGTCCCGCGCATCTATTCGAACCGGTCGTGTGGCTGCGTCACGACCGAAGGTCTCGGCAAGGGCGTGAAGGACTTCAACGCCGACGGTCTGACCGACATTCTCTGGCAGAACCCGTCGACCGGATCCGTCGCGTTCTGGTCGGTCGGCCACGACAGCAAGGTCGCGAGCTCCGGGACGCTGAGCTGGCCCGCGAGTGCGCCGTGGAATGGCGTCGGCGTCGCGGACTTCGACGGCGATCACAAACCCGACGTGCTGTGGCACAACCCGGCGACCGGCGAGGTCGGAATCTGGCTGATGAACGGCACGACCGTGACGCGCGGCTTCGACCTCGAATGGAACGTCCCTGGAACCACGTGGCAGGTTCGTGGAACCGGCGACTTCAACGGGGACGGCAACACCGACATCCTGTGGCACAACGCGACGACGGGGCAGCTCAGCGTCTGGTACTTGAGTGGCGGCCACATCGTCGGCAGCGCGTATCTCTCCATGGCGTCGGTCGGCACTGCAAACTCGGTCATGGGGACCGGTGACTTCGACGGTGACGGCAACGTCGACGTGCTCTGGCACAACCCGACGACGGGTGTCGTCAGCGTGTGGTTGATGCGCGGCACGACGGTACGGAGCATTCAGTCGCTCGACGGCACGTACGCCGGCACCGATTGGAAGCTGATGGGCACCGAGGACTTCGACGACGATGGCCTGATCGACCTCCTGTGGCACAACACGACGACCGGCCAGGTCGGCATCTGGTACATGAGCGGTCTCCGGGTCCGCGACTACGTCAACATCGATTGGACGGCCGGTTCGCCGTGGCGCGTGATCTCGCGCTGAAAAAAGAATTCCCGATCGCGCGCACGTGTACGTCCTGGAGGCATGAAGCGCGTTGCAGCTCTGCTGGTGATGGTGATGGCTTGTACGGGTGGCGGGATGGCCGTCGGGGATGACGATGATGGGTCCGGATCCGGATCCGGATCTGGCTCGGGCTCGGGCTCGGGCTCGGGCTCGGGCTCGAGTGACCATTCGAAGGGATGGCGAGTCGGGGCCGGCGATCTGGCGCTGACCTACCGCAGCGCGACGGCGGGGCCGCTGGGCAATGGCACGTTGAACCCGGTGTTCACGAGTAACGTCACGGACTCGAGCGTCGGGACGCCGGTGATCGATGAAGCCGGCAACATCTACTTCGAGCAGTACGTGCCGATGCAGATGCCGAACCTCGTCTCTCTGAGTGCGGCCGGCGCGATGCGGTGGACGAAGACGCTGACGTTCAGTGCGAGTGATCTCGTGCTCGGTCCGAACGGTGATCTGTTCGCGCTCGAAGCGAGTGGCTACCACGCGGGCGATCAGGGCCATCTCCACTCGTTCGATACCGCGACCGGCGCGGTGAAATCCGGCGAGCTCACCGTCGAGGGTCTGTATCACGCGGTGATCCTGAAGTCGGGCGCGACGTTCGCGCAGACCTACAACGAGACGGCCGGCTACGGCCTGTCGCGCTTCGATCAGCCAACCGGTACGACGCCGACGTGGGCGAAGTTAGCCGGTGGTGATCGCACGGCGATCTCGCCGCAAGGCGACCTCGTCGAAGTGGTCGTCGGTGCGGGTAACCCGGCGCCGGCGCTCGACGTGGTCGACCTCGATCCGGTCACCGGCGATCAGAAGTGGCACTACACGCTCGATGCGACGCTGTCCGGACCGGCGCTGGCGATCGACAGCGACAGCACGATCTTCGTCGCGGCGGGCACGGGGAGCGGGTTGCACCTGATCCACCTATCTGCGACTGGCGCGCTACTCTCCGACCAAGCGACGACGAGCGCGCGGTATCCGTCGCGGATCATCCTCGGCCCGACGACGGTGACGGTTGCCTCGCAATTCGTGAATGCGTACGCGGCGAACGGTTTCGTGCTGGAGAAGGCGACGCTCGCGCCGCCGGCGAACTACACCGCGCCGTGTGGCGAGCCACAGGCGGTCGATTCGACGGATGCGATCTACTGGAGCTGCGACGGTGGCGTCCAGGCGACCGAGGCCGACGGCTCTCCGATCGGTGCGTGGCCGGGCCGCGTGTCGTTCCAGATCGTCCTCGGTCCGGACGCCGCGGCGTACGAAGTACCGGCGGCGTACTTCGCCGCGAATCAGCTCATGAAGTTGAACTGAGCCGGAACACGGCGAGGCCGTTGGCGGGCAGCGTGAAGCGCAGCTCGCCGTTCGCGTCGACATCGGTCTGGTCGATCGTGACATCCGGCGACGTCAGCGTGGCGGCGGACTCGATCGTCTGCGAGCCGTGCCACGCGCCGGGCGGAAGCGGCAGTGCGAGCTCGATCGGGGCTTGTTCGAGGCGGCGATCGATGACCGCGATGCCGACCGTTCCGGTTGCATCGTCGCGCGTCGCGAGCACCTTGATCTCCGGCTCCGGCGAGCTCCCTTCCACGGCGATGGGCTGGAGCGCGGCGGCCAGGGACGCCATCGCGTAGTAGCCGGGTGTCTGGAGGTGGGTGTCGCCGAGGATCGCGGCGGAGGTCGCGAACAGTCCGCTCGGCCGATCCTCGATCAGGATGTGGCGCAGGCTCGCGAGCACGCCGCGCTCGGCGCCGACACGCACGAAGTCGGCGGAGATCAGCGCATTGAGCTGAGTGTCACCGTCGTACAGGGTGCCGAACTCGGTGACCGCGAACGACTGCGTGCTGCCGAGCGTGCGGATCGCATCGATCGCTTCGCCGAGCTGGTCGGCGAGCCGCACGCGGGCGGGGGTGGAGCTGAAGTCGTAGATGTGAAGGATGAAGAAATCGAAGTCCGCTCCGGCGAGCGCGAGCAGCGTCGGGTTCCACGCATCGCCGGTGGCGAGGTTGTGATCGACATCCGAGATCGCGGTAGCGGGATCCATCTGGATGCCGAGCACGTCGGTGAGTGCCGGCGCGCCGACGCGGATCGCCGGATCGATTTGCTTGATCAGGCGCGCCGTCTTCGAGACCTGCTGCGCGACATCGCGCGCCGTCGATGGGATGTAGACGCCATTCTCGAGCCTCTCGGCCTGCGTGAATACGCGATCGGTCCCGCAGACGTCGGTACCCGGGCGCAGGCTGAGGTACTGCTCGTTGCCGATCTCGACGAGCGGCACGCCATAGGGCGCGGCATGACCGTTCGCAGCGCGACGCGCGGCCCAGTCCGCGGCGGTGCCCCAGTCACGGCCGTTCGCATCGACGCCGAGCACGAACGTCGAGGAGGTCGTCGCGTTCGCGTACGCGACCATCGCGGCCGCGCGCTCCGGCGTGCCGTCGGCCCAGGGCGTCACGAGGGTGACCGCGGCACCGCGCTGCTCCGCGTACTGCAGCGCTTCGTCCATGCCCCATGTCGTCGCGTCGAGCGCTCCGGTGAACGTGTCGCATTGCGGCTTGCGATCGGCGTAAGGGCCGATCGTCTCGTCGAAGTGATAGAGCATCGCGCGCGAGCCGCCCGGAAACCTCAGCATGCCCGGATGGAGCTGCGTCACGAGCGCGTCGACATCCGGCCGAACAGCGCGGGCGGTGTCATCCCAGATGCCGAGCCCGCCGCGAGACCAGACGGCGTTGTGCCCGAGGAGCTGTGGGGCGACGGTTCCGATCGAACGATCCCAGTGAACCGCGAGCTCGACCTGAGAATCCGGGCTCGCGCAGCCGAGGACCACGAGACATGCGAGGCAGGGTCCCGCCGACACGCCGCCGAAGCTACCCCCCCGCTAACCCAAGGTCCACGGCCGTAACGGTGGTTTGCCTGGCTACCCTCGAAACGCGTCGGTGAACCTCCTACGCAAGAACTGGATCGCGTCCGGCTCGACCTCTTGGTCCGCCCCTCGTATCCTTATGGTTTGGAGTCGGAACCGTCCGAGAACACGGCCCTTGCCGGGCTGCTTGCCACGATCGCGGATCGCAAGATCCGGAGGAAGGTTCACAAGCTCCTCCAGCTCGGCGAAGAAGCCGTGCGCGCCCTCGGCGAGATCGACGCGGCGCTCTACCTTCGCGAGGACGGCGAGGATCAGCTCCAGATCGTCGCCGACGCGGTCCTCAGTCACTTCCGCCGGTTGATGGAATACCTCGCGATGGTCGCTCCATCCGATGGCTCGATCGTGGGCGACGTCGAGATCGAGCTGGACCCCAACGGGCCGAAGTCGGGACCGGTCTCACGGCGCGGTGTCATCGCTCACCGCGAGCGCACGGATGACGAGCGCTGGACTGCGCTCGCGACGGAGATGGTCACTCTGCAATATGGCCTCGGGTCCGAGCTCAAAGAATTCGAACGGCGGTTCTCGGACGCACTCAAGAACGATCGCAAGGAGCAGGCCGTTAGCGACCTCAACGACGCGACGACCGGCCTCATGGACGGCGTGTTCGCGGTGATGACGAGCGTGTACGAGTGCTTCCTCGGCTACGCCGAGCCCGAACGCATGGTCCCGGGGCACCGCGATTCGCTCGGCAAGGCGCTGGCAGTCCGGCGCGCCTTGGCGGATTTGCGCCGTGGCGTGCGCGGGCTCAACCGGCGACTCCAGGATCGTGCAACCCCTCCCGCCGTGGCGGAGACGAACTACCGCCGCATCGTCGATGCGATGAGCCGGTTCGTCGACAGCGACGTGTTCAGTTACCTGCGCTCGGATACCCGCCGTGACTTCTGGGAAGCTCGCGAGATCCTGGCGAACGGGAACGCCGTCGACAACCGCTTGGATTGCGAGGGGTTCGACAAGTACCTCGACTCGCTATCGTTCGTGTCTCAGCGCGGCGTGCTCGTCAAACACGACACCGATCTCAAGCTCAAGATCACGGGCGACCTCGACCGCGCCGTCAAGTTCGCGAAGCTCCTGCCCGAGGTCGCGTGCGAGGTGATCGAACAGGCGTTCCTCAAAGCCGAACGGCTGTCGGGCCTCAACGACGAGATCGACCGGCTCGTATTTCAGTGGTCGTCGTTGACCGCGGAGGACCGCACGGACGTCGAGCACGTCACGTCGCTCGGCCGCGAGCTGGTCGATCTGGTCCGTCCCCCACCCGCGGCGGCCTCCCCCACGGGCGACGATATCTTCTAGTTACTTGATCTTCACGCGCACCGGTTCCGAGGCGATGCCGTTCGCGATCACGACGAGCTCGCTCGGCCCGGTCTCCAGCGTCGCCGGGATGTCGAGCTGCGCCGAGCTGTGCGCGCCACGCGCGATCGAGAAGTTGCTGAACGCGTGGGTCCGTCCGTACTGGACGTGACGGGTCGCGCGATTCGTGATCTGGACGATCGGATAGTCGGTCGCGGCCTGCGCGTCGTCGCCGTAGCTGATCCCGGCCGAGATGCCGTGCAGCTGTTCGCCGGAGAACCCGTAGCTGCGGCCACGCACCATCGTCGAGGGCAGCGATGCGAGCTCCGGCGGTGGCGAGCCGTGGTCGTGGCAATGCGAGCCGATGTCCGCCTGCGCGTAGAGCTCGATATCGCCCGAGAAGTCGGTCTCCAACACTTCACCGGTCGGCAGCAGCAGGAAGTTGATGTTGTACGACGAGTCGTAGATCGAGTCGGCGGGTGCGGCGACCTCGGTCAGGCTCGAGCCATCGAACTCGACGAAGTGCGCCGGCGTGTTGAACAGCCCCGCGCTAGCGGCGAGGAGGACGTTGCCGTTCGGCAACAGCGCTGCCGGCCCATCGGCCTGATCGAGCTGGCCCTCGCCGGGGACGGTCGGAAAATCCGGCCCCGCGCGCCAGCTCTGGTGACGGAGGTCATAGATCGCGGTGTGCCCGGTCGCGCCCGACTGGAACACGGTGTGGTCGGGGCGGATCAGCGCGGGGCCAACCTCCCACGACTCGAGATCCGCGATCACGACGTTCGTCGCGCCGCCGCTCGCCCAGCCACCTGCGCGGTGCGCGTCGGGCGGCGTATAGATCTCGGAGTTGGTCGGCACCGTGAGGTTGTTCGAGTCGACCGTCAGGATGTTGCCGTTCGGCAGGAGCGTCCAGCCTTCCTCGTCGAAGATGTCGGCCTTGCCCGCGTTCGTGATCGTCGTCCACGTCAGCGTTGCCGGATCGAGGACGGCCATGTTCGTCGTGCAGCAATCCGCGAGCACGTAGCGACCGTCGGCGAGCACGATGCTCTGCGCGTCACCGATCGTCGCCCACCCGGCGGGCGGTGCGAGCGGCGTCCAGGTGTTCGCGACCGGATCGTAGACCGCACCTCGAGTCGTCCAGGCCGGCTCGAACGCCTGGTACTCGCCGCCGACCATCACCACGCGACCATCGGGGAGCACGGCCGACGCGAAGTACAGCGGCGCGTAGCCGTCCGGCATCGCGGGGAGCTGCGTCCACGTGCCGTTCGCGTAGCTGCCGGTGTTGTCGGGCGCGAGCTTCCACCAGTCTCCGCCCCCGTTCGTGAGGTCCTGCACCATCACCGAGCCATCGGTGAGCAAGATCGAGAACCCCGCGGCGATGTTCGGCGTCGTCGCGACCGGAGTCCACGTCCCGGACGTCGCGCCACCGCCGTGCGACGGCGAGCCGTGGCCCGCCGGATAGCTGCCGCTGCGGATCGGCGGCAAATCGTGGGCGCGCGTCGGCTCGCGCGTGGTCACCGCGGAACGCGCGGTACCGGTCGTGACATTGTTGGCGTCGTCGAGCGCACACGCCGGCGTCGCGCACGCGATGACGACTGCGAGCAACTGAGTCCTGAGCTGATTCATGTCTCCCTGTCCCGTTCTGACTTGGCCACCATCCAGAAGCTGGATGCGTCCACGTAGGTGTCATCAGCCCGCGATCCCGTCAACGAAACGTACGGTCACAATCAGTAGCTCGATGCGAACGCGTCCTCGCACTGCTGCGTCGCTTTGCTGTCGCTTCGTGTGTCGCGGCGATGTCGCTGCGGCAAGCGCCGGCAAGCTCTCGCGCTGCATGATCATCTGAATGCCATTGCGGCGGTACGCGCTTCAGAAACGTAGTTGCTAAAGTTTCTGCACCCTCGATCTGGATGGACGGCCCGTCGAGTCCGGATCAGCCGCGCGGTCGACCGCGGAACGTCGATCCGTCGTGCTCGGCTTCGTCGGCACCGCGCCGCTCGACCATCCCTGCTACGTCATCTTCGTCGGCGCCGAAACGCCGCGCGATGGCGGCACGGGCGGGCAGGTGGCCGCGCCCGTGTTCGGTCGCGTGATGACGCTCTCGCTAAATTCGCGAAGCTCGGGCGGCGCTGCGATACTTCGCGCATGCGACGCCGTCACCTACCCCCGAGTAGATGGAAGCTCGTCGCGCTCGCGGTCGTGGCGACGGGGTTTTTGGTCTGGCGGATCTACGATGCGCGCCAGCCGGGGTCGTGGCAGCGCGTGCTCGCGACCCGCGAGGGTCAGATCGGCGACATCACTGCGACGATGATGCGGATCCGCGCGGACTCGAGGTTCGTCGCGTTACCGGATCCGAAGGCGCTCGGCAAGCTGGTCGAGATCCGTCACGGCGATCGCGTGGTGCTCGCGGAGGTGCGCGATGTCGGGCCGTGGAACATCGACGACGCGTACTGGGAGCACGACGCGCGGCCGGCCTCGGAGCGTGGGCGCGGCGCGTATCGCAAGCCGGTGAACACGGCGGGAATCGATCTCTCGGATCCGGTGTTCGCGGAGCTCGGGATGCGGGACAACGATGTCGTCGAGTGGCGGTTCGTCCACCGCGACTTCACGATCCTGCCGCGTCTCTGATCCGATAGACGACGCGGTCGGGGTGATCGACCGTGAACGTCGCCCTTCGGTACTTCGGGACCGACAGGTTCGATTGCACGGTCGTGAACGGACCGGCCTCGGCGTCGGCCGCTTCGATCACGTACATGTGATTCGGGATCAACGTCGTGGTCTCGATCGTCAGGGCGTCATCGGCGTACGTCGAGTGCACGCCGTTGCCGAACGGACGCGCGAGCGGTTCGCCGATGAAGATGCCCTCGGCGGGCCACACCACGGACTTCCAGTACGCCTCGATCAGCGTCGCGCCCATGAAGTAGTCGGGGACGAGGAGGGCAGGGTTCGGGAACTTCTGTTGATACGCGCAAGGCTCGACGACGGTTCCGTAGCTGCCGGTCGCACCGGCGCGCAAGAACTCGAACGCGCTCATCTGGCCCGAGGTCGGAATCTGCCCTCCATACGACGTCAGGTGATCGGCGACCGCGCCGGGTGGATACATGTTCGTCGCGAGATCCGGAACGCTCGCGAGGCCCTGGATGTAGACCAGCACGTCGGGTTTGTTGCTGACCGAGTCGGTCATCACGATGCTGCCGGCGATCCCCGAAGCCGTGGAATCCCACGTGTCGAGGAACGCCTGGCACTCGTTCGTATAGCCGTACATCGTGTTGACGATGCAGCGCGCGCTGCGGATCTGATCGCTCGTGTCCATCAGATACGCGGAGCCGGACGGCCACGTGTCGTCGGAGGCGACACCGCGATCGATCAACGCCTTCGCGTCGTCGAGCGTGACCGCGGGAATCGTCATCGCCGGCCGGAATCCGAGGTCGGTGAACGGCGCGGTCGAGGCTGGGTTCGTCATGTACGGATTCGGCGCGCCGTACTGCGAGTTGCCGTCGTTGCACGTGTCGCCGATCGCGTGCGAGCCGAGGGCGAACGCGCTCGTGATCGACATGTTGTCGACCGCGTACGGCTGCGTCCACGTGATCGCGAGCCCCTGGACATCGGTGGTCGCGAACGCGGCGGTGACCGCGTCGGCAAGCGGTGCGAACGCGGCGGCGGTGATCGTGGCGCCGCCGGTCGGTACGTGGAGATGGACGAGGTTTGCGGCCGGGATGTGACGTGCGGTGACGTAGTAGTCGGCGATCGAGACCGAGAGCGGATCGTCGTCGTTCACGAGCACGCCGAGCTGCTCTGCAGTGATCCCGGTCCGGGCCGCGACGACGTGCGGGACCGCGGGCGTGCCATCGGTGCCAGCGGCGTCACCGGTGTGATCGCCGGAATGACCACACGCGGCCGCGAGAAGCGCGACGAGGGCTACGCGTCTCATGCAGCGACCGTAACACCAGGACCCATCGTCGGTGTGTGGCATTCGTAACATCGCGGCGCGGTCGTGTATCGTCGCGTCATGGTCGGGTTGACGATCGCGCTCGTTGCAGTGTGTGTGGTTGTCACGATGGGCTGGGCCGTGCTCGCGGTGCGCCGTGATGGCCGCAAGCTACACGAGCTGCCGCGCACGCCGATCCGCGAGCTCGTCGCCGGTGAACGTGTTCGCGTCGTCGGCACCGCCCGCAAGATTTCTGACGACGTCGGCGGCATCTACACGGGCACCCCGTGTCTCGCGACCCACGGCTGGATCTCCGGTGACGACGATGGAAATCTCTCGCCGCCCGACGATCGCGTGGTCGCGTTTCGCGTCGAGGACGACACCGGCGCGATCACGGTCTCGGTCGGCCACACGAAGCTCCAGCTCGCGGGCACCATCGTCGACATGGCGAAGGCCAAATCCTTTGGCGCGAGCATCGTCGCGCGTGAGAGCGGCGCGATGGGTGGTGGCTTCACCTACTGGGAAGACCGCTTGGACGTCGACACGCGCGTCGCGGTGATCGGTTACGTCGTGCGCGGCGACGATGGCGCGCTGAGGCTCGCAGGGCGCGAGAACGAGCCGCTCGTGATCGCGAATGTGTCGGCGGCGTTCGAATGAAGGCGCGCGCGAGGCGCGCGAGTCACTGCGAACATCACACGCGCGTTGACGAAGCGGCCCGGCTGCTCGAAGCTGTGTTCACGCCCGTCGCGATCGGCCACTTGCCGTAGCAGCGAACAGGACGAGCGCGATCGCGAAGAGCGACGTCGACCCACCACCGGTCGTCGAACAACCCCCGCCGCCTTCGAGCCGCTCGCCGCCGGAGCCAGTGTTGCTACCACTGCCGCCGCCGTTCGGATCGTTCGCCGGGTCGCCGGTCGTCGCATCCGAATCGGCGCCGTCGAGATGGACGACGCCGTTCGCGCCGTCGTTGCACGCGAAGTCGCCGTTCAAGCTATCCGGCGATGTCGACGACGCGACCCATAGGCGCACCGCGGTGCCGTGTTGCAGCCCGGCCGCGACGAGGTCGGTCCAGGGCAGCGCGAAGTCCAGGTAGAAATCGGGATTGGCGCCGGTGTTCGGCATCGGCGCCGCGATCGAGCGTGCGTTGTTCGCGAACGTGTACGTCGCCGCCGGCGGTTGATCGGCCGGATCGGTCGGATCATTCGCGAGCGTCACGGTGTGGTTCGTGAACAGCTCGACCGCGTTGTTCGCGGCGATCCCGTCGACCATCATCAAGAGCTCGTAGTTTGTCGGATCGCCGTCGAGATCGAGCTCGACGCCCCAGGACTCGGCCTTCGGCGTCTGGTTCGGCGCCGGATCGCCGTCGAGGCGGATCCGCAGATACAGGTTCGTCGCATCGGACGCGCGCAACGCGGCCGGAGCCGCGACCGTGCCGACCACATCGCCTTCATCGACGAACCCGGGCTCGTCGCGATAGCCATCTGTCGCCGCGACGCCGGCGCAGCGCAGTGGCTTGTACATGTTGTCGGCGGGGAACGTGACCGGTGCGGCGGCTGCCGTCCCACTCACGAGGGCGAGCGCGAGCAATACCTTCGTCATTTGCCCTCCTTGATCACGAACTCGACGCGACGGTTCTTCGCGCGGCCGGCCGGCGAATCGTTCGGCGCGAGCGGATGGGTCTCGCCGAAGCCGCGCGTGACCAAGCGATCACCGTCGACGTGACGGTGCTCCAGCGCGTCCTTCACCGACGCGGCGCGCTCTTCGCTCAGCTTCTGGTTGATCCGTCGGTCGCCAACGTTGTCGGTGTAGCCCTCGATCTGGACGTGCTTGACCTGCGAGTTCGCGTTCAAGCCTTCGGCGATCTGGTCGAGGAGTTGCTCGCTGTTCTGGTCGATCTGCGCGGAGCCGGTGCGGAACAACACTTTGCCGAAGATGAAGATCTTGCCGTTCTCGATCTTCACGTAGGTGTGCGCGGGACAGCCGCGGTGCGCGGCGTCACCCGAGATATCGGGACACTCGTCCTGATCGTCGGGGATTCCATCCTGGTCGTTATCCGGCTCGGGGCAGCCGTCCTCGTCCTGGAAGCCGTCGCGATCCTCGGCCGCGTTCGGGCAATGATCGTCCTTGTCGAGCACGCCATCGTGATCCTGATCCTCGAAGCCCTGGCGCTCGGGGACGCCCTGGCGATAGCGGAAGCCGCCGATCACGCGAAACCGTGGATCGCCGAGCCCGTCGGTGATGCCGAACGACGCACCCGCGTAGAGATCCCAGTTCGCTGTGACGTTCGCGTCGATCCCGGCGAGTAGCTCGACCGGGAAGTCCGCACCGGTCACGGCCGCGCTGACTTCTTTCTCGGCGAGCAGCTCGAGGTGGCCGGTGACCTTGTCGCTGAATGCGAGCGTGACGTACGGCCCGAGCGTGACCTCGTCGCCAAACGGCAGGTTCGCGGGGTGGGTCGCGCGATAGCGATAGCCGAGATCGAAGCCGAGGCCGACGGGCCCGAGATACGCACCGAACAACAGCTCCGGCGTGAGCGTCACACCATCGGCGCCGCGGAACGCCTGCGAATCGCCGGTCGGCACGCTGATCGGCATCGCGAGGCTGAGCACGACGTGACGATCCAAGCTGCCGGCGCGGACGAGCGCGACCTTCGGCATGAGGCGCAGGTCGCCGACGCCGCCGGTCGCATTCAACGCACCGTACGGATCGCCGTCGTAGATGAGGTGCACGGGCAGGTGAAAGCCGAGCTCGAGCCGGCCGAACAGCCCGAGCGATCCTACGAGGTCGGCGGTCAATGCGGTCTGGATCGGCCGACTCGCGACATTGCCCGTCGCGATGTCGCGCACGACGAGCTCGTTGTTCGCGTAGTTGAGGAACAAACCCAGTCCCCAACCGAGATGGAACGGCACCGTCGGTTGCTCGAGCACGAACCCACCGTCGGCGCTGATCGCCGGGGCAAAGCGTTCGGCATCTAGGCCTTGGGCCACAGCTGCGCTCGACAGCAAGCACAGCGCGAGCGTGAGGGCAGCGCGTGGCATCTCAAAACACTACACCGATCTGCGGAGAGTCACGCAGAAGCGGAGCCTCATGATCGATGAGTGCATCAGCTTACGATGCGTGCGCGAGGTAACGATGTGCCGAAGTGTGGCACCACACGATCGAGCAGTCGATCGAGTCCCGCGAGACAGCTCGAGCACACACCGTCGATCGGCGCTTCGATCGGCGCGGTGTCGATGCACGCGGCGCAGCTCGGCGGACCGCGTCCGGAGCTTTTACCATCCGTGAGACGAGCTCGGTACGCGGTTCAGGCGTGGATCTTTTTGTGGGTGTCGCCACGAAAGATCTATCCCGCGGCGGCCGCGCGCGGGCACCTTCCCGAAAGAGTAAGCTGGCGCTGTGAATCCTCGGCCGCCTAACGGTGGTGGTGCACTCGATGAGTCGGCGCCAACGCTCGACGGTGTCGATCCGCCGACGATCTCGTTGCGCGGCCAACGCGTCGCGCCCGCGGCGGCGGCGGTCGTGCGCGACGGCCGTTACGACATCGGCGAGCTGATCGGCAGCGGCGGCCAGGGCGACGTCTATCGGGTCTACGATCGCGAGCTTCGCCGTCACATGGTGATGAAGGTGATCGGTCCGGAGGGGGCCGGCGATCCGATCGCGCTCGCCCGGTTCGTCCAGGAGGCGCAGATCACCGCGCAGCTCCAGCACCCGAACATCGTCCCGGTCCACGAGATCGGGACGCTCAGCACCGGCAATCGCTACTACACGATGGCGGAGGTCCGCGGTCGGACGCTGACCTCCGTGATCGATGCGGTCCACGCGGCTTCCGCCGACGATTGGGGCGTCGAGCCGGGTGGCTTCGGGTTTCGCCGGCTGATCGACATCTTCGAGCGCGTGTGCGAGGCGGTCGGTTACGCGCATGCGTGCGGCGTGGTGCATCGCGATCTCAAGCCGTCGAACGTGATGGTCGGTGCGTTCGGCGAAGCGCTCGTCCTCGATTGGGGCCTGGCGCGCCTCATCGGCGAGACCGCCACGGTCGAGCCATCACCGTCGCCATCACCGTCGTCATCGCCGACGACGAGCCGCCAGCATGATCCGACACTCGTGAGCGAGGTCGGGCTGGTGGTCGGCACGCAGGGCTACATGTCGCCGGAGCAGCGCACCGGCGAGCAGCGGATCGGCCCGAGCTCCGACGTATTCGCACTCGGCATGATCCTGCGCGAGATCACGGGCGCCGCACCTGGAGTCGCGCCCGCCAAGCCCGTCCCCGAGGAGCTGCTCGCGATCTGCGAGCGCGCGACCGATTCCGATCTCACCCAGCGCTACCCCGACGGCAAGGCGCTCGCGCGGGCGATCACGAGCTTTCTCGACGGTGACCGCAAGCGGATCCGCGCGCGCGAGCTGCTCGACGAGGCCCGCGCACTCGGCCCGAAGATCGCCACGCTGCACGGCGATGCTTCCCGCCTGCGTGGCGAAGCGCGCGTGCTCCTCGATCCGTTGCCGCCATTCGCGGACAGTGCGCAGAAGGAGCCCGGCTGGGCACTCGACGATCGCGCGCGTGCCCTCGAGGTCCAGGCGGACCTCGTGACGCTCGAGATGACCCGCCTGCTCGACTCGTCGCTGATCGAGCTCGAGCTGCGCGAAGCCCACGTGCTGCTCGCGGCGCACTATCGCAACCTGCACGAGGCAGCCGAGCGCGCGAACGATCCGACGGCGGCAAGGTTCGAGGTGCTGCTGCGCCGCCACGATCGAGGCAAGCACACCGGCTATCTCGCGGGTACCGGCGCGTTCACGTTGCGCACCGACCCGCCAGCCGAGGTCGAGGTGCGGCGCTACATCGAGCGCGGCCGCCGCCTCGTCGACGAGCATGTCGCACATCTCGGCCGCAGTCCGATCCAGGCCTACGAGCTGCCGCGCGGCAGTTACGTGCTGGTGTTGCGCGCGCCCGGCTGTCACGTCGTGCGCTACCCGATCGCGATCGGCCGGCAGGAGCACTGGATCGCGCAACGCCCCGGTGCGACCGAACAAACGCCGGTCGTGTTGCCGCCGCTCGGCACGATCGGCGACGACGAGGTCTACATCCCCGGTGGACCGTTCGTGTGCGGTGGCGATCCGTTGGCGGCCGGCGAGGTGATGCCGCGCCAGCGCGTGTGGGTCGACTCGTTCGCGATCCGGCGTTATCCGGTCACGAACGGCGAGCTACTCGCGATGGTCAACGCGCTCGTCGATCAACGCGATCCGCGCGGCGAGGAGCTCGCGCTCAGCGTCGTCCCGCGCCATCGCGGCACGGCGGCGGGCGAGGCCGGCACGCTGGTGTGGCCGCGCGATGCGAACGGTCACTTCGCGCTCGGCAGCGACGACGAGGGCACGGCGTGGGAACCGCACGCGCCGGCGTTCATGGTCAACTGGCACAGCGCGGTCGCCTATGCGGCGTGGCTCGGCCAGCGCTCCGGCCGGCCGTATCGCTTGCCCGGTGAGCTCGAGTACGAGAAGGCCGCCCGCGGCGTCGATGCGCGTGCGTTTCCGTGGGGCGACTTCTTCGACCCGAGCTGGGCGTGCATGCGGCTGAGTCACGAGGTCGGACTACGACCCGTTGCCGTCGAGGAATTCGCGCGCGACGAGAGCCCATATGGCGTGCGCGGGCTCGCGGGCAACGTCGTCGAGTGGTGCGCCGATGAATATCGCCGCGAAGGCCCACCGCTGCCGAACGGCGTGTACACCGCGCCGCACGACGGCCGCGTCGACAGCCCGATCGTGGAGCGCACGCTGCACGGTGGCTGCTTCTTGTTCGACTCATTCCTGTTGCGCGCGGCGACTCGCCATAGCTCGACCTCGATCGTGCGCGATGTGACGCTTGGTTTCCGACTCGTGCGCTCGTTGACCTAGGAGACTCATGCCGACCCTGCTCCAGTATCTCGCTACGCTCGCGAATGATCCGGCTGCTCAACAGAAGTTCGGGGAAGATCCAGAAGGCGCGCTCGCCAAGTCAGGCCTGACCGACCAGGACCAGGCGGTGTTGCGCACGCGCAATGCCGGGTTGATCCAGGCGATCGTTGGCCAGCAAGCCGCGGCCGCGTTGATCTACGCGGATTCGCCCGCGCAGTTGATCTACGCGACGGCGCCGCAACCGCAACCGCAGCCGCAGTTGATCTACGGCGTGGGCGCGACGCAGCTGATCTACGCGACGCAGCCGCAGCCGCAGTTGATCTACGGGGTCGGCGCGACGCAGCTGATCTATGCGACGCAGCCGCAGCCGCAGCCGCAGCTGATCTACGGGGTCGGCGCGACGCAGCTGATCTATGCGACGCAACCGCAACCGCAGCCGCAGTTGATCTACGGCGTGGGCGCGACGCAGCTGAT
>JBDUAS010000285.1:0-8657 GCA_040004535.1 Deltaproteobacteria bacterium | reverse complement strand
TACTGCCGCGTGTACGCGTACGGCGGCACGGTGTAGCCGTACTTCGCGAGCGAGCCGAGCCCCGCGTGGTAGCCCGCGATCGTCAGCACGAGATCGCCGTCGACGCGATTCGCGAGCCAGCGCAGGAGGCGCGTGCCGGTCATGATGTTCGTGCGCGGATCGAACACGTCGCCTTGCGTGCCCATGTCGATGTAGACGTCGGGGTGGACCTGCATCAGGCCCTTGCAGTCCATCGACGACACGACGTGCGGATCGTAGTCGCTCTCCGCGCTGATCACGGCGCGGATCAGCGGCACCGGAATCTTGTACAGCGCGGACGCCTCGTAGATGAACTGGTCGTAGCGATGGAACCGCTCCGGCGAGTTGTCGGTCGCGGCGACCTTGTCACAGCGCGGGCAGTTGCCGCGCTGCGCAGAAGCCTTCGAGCCAAGCGGCGCCGGTGAATCGAGCACCTTCTTCCATGGCGTCCCCCCGGAGGCGCCTGCCGGCTTCATGTTCGTGAAGTGCGTGACCCCGTCCTTGTCTGTGAACGAGTAGATGTCCGCGCGGACCTGCGAGCCGAGCCCGAGTAACACGACAGCAACGAGCCAGGGCCGCACCGGGTAATTTTAGCTCACGGGGACGAGCTTCGCGAACGCTTCTTTATCGATGGCTTTCTCCATCGCATCGCTCGCCTTGATCACTCCAGCTTTGACGAGCTTCTCGAGCGAGCTGTCCATCAGCACCATGCCCTCGGACTGGCCCGACTGGATGAAGCTGCCGATCTGCTGGGTCTTGCCCTCGCGGATCAGCGATGCGAGCGCGATGTTGCCGAGCAGGATCTCGTGAGCCGCGGTCCGGCCGCCGTCGATCTTCGGGATCAGTTGCTGGGCGACCACGCCGGCGAGCGAGTCGCCGAGGAGACCGCGGATCTGCGGCTGCTGCTCGGCGGGAAACGCGTTGACGTAGCGATCGATCGTCGCCGCGGCCGAGTTGGTGTGCACGGTCGCGTAGATCAAGATGCCGAACGACGCGAGCTGGAGCGCGGCCTTCATCGTCTCGGCGCCGCGAAGCTCGCCGACCAGGATCACGTCCGCGTTCTCGCGGCCCGCGCTACGGATCGCCTCGAGGAACGACGGCACGTGCTCGCCGACCTCCTTGTGCGTGATGAGGCACTTGCGCGGCTGGTGCACGAACTCGACGGGATCCTCGATCGTCAGGATGTGACCCGAGCGCGTCCGGTTGATGTGATCGATCATCGCGGCGAGCGTCGTCGACTTGCCCGAGCCGGTCGGCCCGGTGACCAGCACGAGCCCCGCGCGGATGTCGGCGAGCTTGCGCACGCCGGCCGGCACCTTCAGATCGTCGAGTCCGAGGATCTTCGTCGGAATCGCGCGGAACACCGCACCGACGCCGGAGAGCTTCTTCAGATAATTCGCGCGGAACCGCGACTTGGTGCCGTGCGCGTGCGCGAAGTCGAGATCGCCAGTCGACTCGAACTGCGTGCGCTGGTTCGGGTTGACGAGCGTCATCAACATCGCCTCGATGTCGCCGCTCGTCAGCGGCGAATCGCCGTCGGGGACGAGCGAGCCGCGCAGGCGGAACATCGGGGGATATCCCGGCGTCAGGTGCAAATCCGAGCCGCCGCGCTCGAGCAAGCGATCGAACAGCGTGTCGATTCGACTGTCGGCTCGCTTGTCGCTCACGCGTCACCATCCTTCTTGCCGAACAAGCCGCCGAGGCGGCTCTTGGGAGCCGCCGCCGCGACCGGCGCTGGACCTTTCAGCTGAGTCGCGAGCGCAGCCTTCGCGTCGGCGACCGACAGCGCCGTCTCCTCGGTGATCCGCCCTGCCTTGACGAGCTCGCCGAGCGATTCGTCGAACCGGATCATCCCGAACGAGCGGCCGCGCTGGAGGAGGTTCGGCAGCTGGAACAACTTGTCCTCGCGGATCAGCACCGCGAGCGGCAACACGCCGGTCACGAGCTCGATCGCCGGCACGACACCGCCGCCGATCGCCGGCAACAAGCGCTGCGCGACGATCGCGCGTAACGCACCCGCGATCGACGCGCGGACCTGGCTGTGCTCCTCGGGCGGGAACATGTCGATCAACCGATCGAGCGTCTTCGCGGCCGACGGTGTCGACATCGTCGCGAGCACGAGGTGACCGGTCTCCGCCGCGGTCAGCGCGATCTCGACGGTCTCGCGATCGCGAAGCTCGCCGATCACGATCACGTCGGGATCCTCGCGCAGCGATGCCTTGAGCGCGGTCGCGAACGTCTTCGTATGCTTGCCCGCTTCGCGCTGCGACACGAGCGCCATCTTGCGCGGGTGCTCGATCTCGATCGGATCCTCGACGGTGAGGATGTGATGCGGCCGCGTCGAGTTCACGAGGTCGACGAGCGCCGCGAGCGTCGTGGTCTTGCCGTGGCCACTCGGCCCCGCGATCACGACGAAGCCTTGATGGTGCGAGACCACCTTCGCGAGGTCCTTCGGCAGACCGAGCTCCTCGATCGTGCGCGGCCGATCGAAGGCCAGCCGGAACGTGCCCTTCACGCCGACCTGGTGGCGCGAGATGTTCGCCCGCAACCGGCCGCCGCCCGGCGCGTCGATCGCGAGGTCGACGTAGCCGGCCGAGCTCAACCGCTCGCGCTCGTCGGCAGACAGCAGCGGCAGCAATACTTGCTCCGCTTGCTCCGCGGTCAGCGGCCGTGCATCGGCGGCGATCGGCACGAGCTCGGCGTTCGTCCGGATCGAGACCACCCGATTGCCCGCGATGTGGAGGTCGCTGGCCTTCGCCTTGCGCGCCGCCGCGACGTACTCCGCGAACGTCCACGCCTTGTCGGCATGGACGACCGGCATGACGCCGGTCTGATCGCGGATCACCGGCACCACCGCCGTCTCGATCCGCGTGCCCCCGCCGCCGCTCTTCTTTGCCGCCGCGGGGGCTGCAACCTCGAGCTCGGTCTCGTCGAGCTCGAGCTCGAGCCCGCCGTATTGCTCCGGTGCCTGCGCCCGGGGAATTGGCTGCGTCCCGCCAATCGACACGGGCGAGCCGATCACCTTGGATGGCGTGACCGGCGGTTTCGCTTCATCGAGCGTGAGCGCATCCATCGGCAACTCCGGCACGTCGAGCTCGACCGGGAGGTCGAAATCACCCGTCACCTTGCCGACCGTGACCGGTGGCTGCTTCGAGGCAGCGCGCATCCGTGCGGCACCCTTCTCGATTCGCACCACGATCTCGTTGCCGCGCCGCCCGGTCCGTACGCGCAACCGGCGCCGGCCGACGTCGAGGTCCGTCGGATCGGTCGAACCATCGCCGTGCGGGATCAACGGCGCGAGCTCGCTGCCCTCGACGAACGCCCACAACATGGCGGTGGTCAGCGGGCGCTGGGTCAGGTTGACGTACGCACCTTTCTGCCGCATCGCGATCGGGCGGCCGACCGCCACCACGATCTCGCTGACGCCGTCCTTGTCGAGATACCCCAGGATCTGTTCGAGCTGACTGCTCACGGTCTAGTTGCCATCGTACCTCTTCTCCAAGCGAAGAGAGGGGTATGGTCCGGGCAGCATGACGCAGCTCGACACCGACTACTTGGTGATCGGTTCTGGACTCGCCGGGCTCAACTTCGCTCTCCTCGCCGCCGAGCATGGCCGCGTGGTGGTGATGACCAAGAAGCGGCCCACCGATACCAACACGAACTGGGCGCAGGGCGGTGTCGCTGCGGTCCTCGCGAAGGACGATAGCTTCGCGACCCACATCGAGGACACGCTGATCGCCGGTGACGGTCTGTGCGACCGCGACGTCGTCGAGCTGTGCGTCAACGACGGCCCGGCTCAGGTCCAGCGCCTCCTCGACCTCGGCGTGAGGCTCGATCGCGACGCCGCCGGCAACCTCGACCTCGGCCGCGAGGGTGCGCATAGCAAGCACCGTGTCGTCCACTGGGAGGACATCACCGGCCGCGAGATCCAGCGCGCACTGCTCGCCGCCGTCGAGCAGCACCCGAACATCACGATCCTCGACAACCACATCGCGGTCGACTTGTTGTCGCTCGCGAAGTACGGCGGCGACCCGGCGTGCTTCGGCGCGTACGTGCTCGATACCCGAACCCACGACGTCCAGACGATCTGCGCGCGCGCCACGGTGCTCGCGAGCGGCGGCACCGGCAAGGTCTACATCTATACGTCGAACCCCGACGTCGCGACCGGCGACGGCATCGCGATGGCGTATCGCATCGGCGCCGCGTGCGGTGACCTGGAGTTCACCCAGTTCCATCCGACCGTGCTCTATCACCCGCACGCGAAGAGCTTCCTGATCTCCGAAGCGCTGCGCGGCGAAGGCGGCGTCCTCCGCCTCGCGAGCGGCGAAGAGTTCATGCACCGCTACGATCCGCGCGGCTCGCTCGCGTCGCGCGACATCGTCGCCCGCGCGATCGACAACGAGCTCAAGAAGTCCGGCGCGGACTGCGTGTTCCTCGACATGACCGCGCTCGATCCCGCGTTCGTGCGCCAGCGGTTCCCGAACATCTTCGAGCACTGCCTCGCGCTCGGCATCGACATGACGAAGGTCGGCATCCCGGTCGTGCCCGCCGCGCACTACCAGTGCGGCGGGATCAAGGCCGACATCAACGGCGCGACTACCGTGAAAGGGCTCTACGCGATCGGCGAGTGCGCGATGACCGGCCTCCACGGCGCGAACCGGCTCGCTTCGAACTCGCTGCTCGAGGCGATGGTGTTCTCGACCCGCGCGGCCGAAGCGGTGCGCGGCGAGGTCCGCCGCCAGCCGTCGCAGCTCGCGCCGTGGTCGAGCGAGACCGCGACCGACTCCAACGACGCGATCGTCGTGGCGCTCAACTGGGAAGAGATCCGCCGGTTCATGTGGTCGTACGTCGGCATCGTCCGCTCGAACAAGCGGCTCGAGCGCGCGCGCCACCGCATCGAGATCCTTCGCGACGAGATTCGCGAGTACTACATCGACTTCAAGATCACGAGCGACCTGGTCGAGCTCCGCAACCTCGCGCTGGTCGCGCACTTGATGATCGAGTGCGCGCGCCGGCGTAAGGAATCGCGCGGCCTGCACTTCACGCTCGACTATCCCGAAAAGCTTTCCGAAGCCCGGCACTCCGAGATCCAGTTGACCGACGGTCCGCGCGGCTAGCGCGCTGCAAATCTAAGCGAGCCGATATTTCGGCGAGCCTCTCCGCGACGGCAAAGCCGGCGCGATGGGATCGAATCGCGCGGCCTGCACTTCACGCTCGACTATCCCGAAAAGCTTCCCGAAGCCCGGCACTCCGAGATCCAGTTGACCGACGGTCCGCGCGGCTAGCGCGCTGCAAATCTAAGCGAGCCGATATTTCGGCGAGCCTCTCCGCGAGGTCGAGCTGCTTCACTTTTCAGTGTGAAGCCTGACGCGCCCCACGATGTGAACGCTCGTTGACTCGACGCGCCGTTTGGCACGTCGATGCGGTCACTTAGCTCCACGATTGCCTCGGGAACCGGCTGGCATATCGGTCGCAATACCGTCTCCCATCAACTCCTAGCTGCCGGATCTTGACGGACGGCCACGCAGCTCGGGGGGCCACCGAAGCATTCTGCTTCGGTGGCTTTATTTTTTTCGGCTGTTACTGTCTTGGCAGTGAAGCCGCTTTGGGTGCTGGTCGTCGTCATCGCCGCGTGTGGTGGTCCGGCCGGTCCGTCGTCGCCGGCAGCCGACGGCGTGCGCGAGTACGTGAAGGCGCTCCACTCGAACGATCCGCACGACGCGTACGACCTGCTCGCGTCCGACGTCAAGAAGAAGCTGAGCTACGACGAGTTCGCGCTGCAGTGGAAGCAGTCGCAGCAAGAGCGCGCATGGCAGGCGAAGGTGCTCGAGGACAGCCTGAAGGGCAGCCCGGATGTCGGCGAGCGCGCGCTCGTCAGCTTCTCGGACGGCAAGCTCGTCCAGCTCCAGCGCGAGGGCAAGACGTGGCGGCTCGAGTCGGAGCTCGTGTCGCGTTCGCGTGCGAAGCAGCCGCGCGATGCGATCCGGTTGTTCGCGGATGCGATCGCGGCGCGCGACGTCTCGGCCGCACTGAACCTCCTGACCCAACGCCGCCGCGATGGTCTGCAGAAGCAGGTCGAGGGCTTCATCGCCGGGCTCGGCAAGCACATCAACGGCTCGCTCGAGACGCTCGGCGATCGCGCGGAGCTGCGCTGGGACGAGAACGGGATCCGCTATCGGATCGTGCTGCGCAAAGAAGAAGACGAGTGGCGGGTCGACGATGTCTACATTCGCCCGGCGCCGAAGGGCGAGGACGAAGGCGACAAGGGCAACGTCGACGGTTCCGCGCCCGAAGACTTTTAGCGGCGGCTGCTGCGGGCTGCGACCGCCGCGATCACCGCCAGCGCGGTCCCGACCGCGTAGCTTTCGGCGCCGTACGACATGTTTCCGGCAGAGGCCGGGACCAGGGCGACGAGCGCGCTCGCGAGACCGACGAGCGGCACGATCGCGATGCCGAGGCGCAAGCGTCGGTTCGGCATTCGGCCATCGATGGCCGGGATCGCCGCGACGATCGCCATCGCCGCGGCCGCGAGCCCGGCGAGAAGACCGACGAGGAGGCCGAGCCACAGCAAGAATTGCGACGTCCGGTGCACGCGGGTGACCTGCGCAATCATCACCTCGCGCTCGCATCGCCAGACTGCGGGCTCGACGGGGCCGACCTGGGATCGCCCGTACTTTTCCAGCCGGTCGACGCCGAGATCGACTCCGCAGGCCTCGCCGGCCCACAGGCCCTGCCGCGAAGTGATGCCCGACTCTTCCTCGACGAACCACCGCGATGAGAGCGAGCCGTAACCGAGCAGGACGCCCGCGACGAGAAGCGCGACGCCGAGCAGCGACGAGCGCCGCGTCGTCAGGCCTTCCTCCGGCTACCGCCGAGGAACGACGGCAGCCGGTGGCGCAGGCCGCGGAGCATGTCGATCGCGCTCCCGCTCGGCGGCGTCTGATTCGTCGCCGGCATGATCTTCGGTGCGAGCTCGATCCGCGGCGTATCGTCGCCGACCAGCGATGCGACCGGCGTCGCCGACGACGGATCGCCGGTGCGCGGCCCGAGGCCCATGCCTTCACGCGCTTCTTCGACCGTCTTCGCGAGCACGGTGTGGAGATCCTTGCGGAGCTGGACCTTCTTGAGCGTCGTCCCGATCTGGCGCGCCATCTCGCGCGCGGATGGAAACCTTCCGTCGATGTCACGCGTCAGCGCGCGTTGGACGATCGCGACGAACGGTTGCGGCACGTCGGGCCGCAGCGGGCGGAGCGGCTGGACCATGCAATCGCGCAGGCGCGTATAGGTCTCGTAGTCCGTCGTGCCGTCGAACAGCTTGCGGCCGACGAGCGCTTCCCACAGCACGGATCCGCAGGCGAACTGATCGCTCGCGGGTTGCGGCCGGCCACCGGCGACGATCTCCGGCGCGAGATACGACATCTTGCCTTTGACGATGCCCTGCTCGGTCGTCTCCTGCGGGCGATCAGGCGCGAGCGCGAGCCCGAAGTCGATCAGCTTGACCATGCCGCGCGTCGTGAGCAGCACGTTGTGCGGCGACACGTCGCGATGGACGACCGGCAACGGCCGCCCGTCCGGTCCGAGGCGTTCGTGCGCGGCCGCAAGCCCGCGAAGAATTCCGACGCCGACCGCGGCGACGAGCTCCCATCGAGTCGGCTCGTTGCGCTGGACGTGCCAGCGGATCCACGTGCCGAGATCGACGCCGTCGATCCACTCGAGCACCATGTAGTAGTTGCCGTGGTCGTGGACGAAGTCGTGGACCTCGGCGACGTTTGGCGACTGCATCGTCGAGCCGACGCGCGCTTCTTCCACGAACATCGCGACGTACGGGTTCTGGATTGCGAGATTCTGGTGCATCTGCTTCACGGCGACATCTCGGACGAATCCCGAGTCACCGCGCACGCGCCCGCGCCAGACGTCGGCCATGCCACCATGGCCAGCAACTTCGATGAGCTCGTAGCGCCCGCCGACGATCGTACCCGGACGGGGCTCCTCGGCCATCTCTACTTCATCTTGGCACAAAGTGCCGGCGGGGAGAGCCGCGCGAAATGGTAATCTAGTGATCATGGAGTCCAGCCCGGGCCTCGCCCGGTTTGCTGAAGTGGTGGCGCGCGACGAGCTCGCGCTCGACCACGCGGCATTGCTGATCGGCGCGTGGGACTATCCGACCCGCGATCTCGACCGCTATCGCTCGCAACTCGACGACATCGCTCGTCGCGTCGCGCCGGGAGTCGAACAAGCATGTGGCGGCAGCGCGCGCGCTCACGCGATCAGCGATTACTTGTTCGGCCGGCTCGGATTCTCGGGCAACGCGGACGACTACTACGATCCTCGTAACAGCTTCTTGTGCGATGTGATGGACCGCCGGCGTGGCATTCCGATCTCGTTGTCGGTGCTCTATCTCGAGGTCGCGCGGCGAGTCGGCGTGCTCGCGCAGGGTGTGAACTTCCCGGGGCACTTCCTCGTGCGCGTCGCGATCGAAGATGCGTGGTTGTTCCTCGACCCGTACAACAACGGCGCCGAGATGTCGCCCGGCGATCTCGAAGGCCTGCTGCGCAAGACCACCACCCCCACCGCGGTGCTCGAACCGAGCGTGATCGCGGCGGCGAGCAAGCGTCAGATCGTCGCGCGCATGCTCGTCA
>JBDUAS010000284.1:0-8661 GCA_040004535.1 Deltaproteobacteria bacterium | reverse complement strand
GCGACGACCACGCGATGTTCGAGCCGATCCACGGCTCGGCGCCGCCGCTCGCCGGTAAGGACAAGGCGAACCCGATGGCGATGCTGCTCGCGACCGGCGAGGCACTCGGCTGGCTCGCCACGCGCTACGGCGACGACCGGCTCGCCCGCGGCCATCGCGCGATCGAAGGTGCGGTCGCGGCGATCGTCGCCAAGGGCGCACCGCTCACCAGTGATCTCGGCGGCAGTGCGGGCAGCAAGGCGGTCGCGAATGCGATCCGCGACGAAGCTTATCGCGCTCTCGCGTAGTCTGGTTGGTGCCGGGAGTCGGACTCGAACCGACACTCCTTTAAGGGGAAGGGGCTTTTGAGACCCCCGAGTCTACCATTTCTCCATCCCGGCCCTCGGGACGAGCTTTTTACAGCATCGCGCCCGAAAACGAAACGCGCCGGTCAAACGACCAGCGCGTTCCGCTCATCAGCACTGAAGTGCTGACGAATCGGCTCACATCGCGGCCGAACCCGAGCCCATGTCGCCCGAGCCCATCGCGCCCGAGCCCATGTCGCCCGAGCCGCCGGCCGGAGCCGTGGTGGTCGTCGGGGTCGTAGCGGCATCCTTCTTCTTGCCACAAGCCGCAAGCGCCGTGGTCACGACGAACAGAACAATAGCGATCTTCTTCATAACTCTAGTCCTCTCTCTGGTTTGTCTCGCCGCTGGCGCTTGCCAACAGCAACTGGTTGGGACGCGATCTACATCGCGCAGGGGTCGCCACCGGTCGTCGGCGCGGTCGGCTTCGCAGAGCCCCCGCCATACGTGGTGCCGCCCATCGAGCCGCCTTTCGTGGCGTCGGTCGTGCCGGTCTTGTTGGTCGGCGTCGTCGCTTCTTGCTTCTTGGCGCCACAAGCGGACAAGAGCGCAGAGACGATCGTGATGATGAGGAAGTGCTTCATTGGATCTCGGGGGGATCTCAGGTCGGAGCGATCTCACCGAGCGCGCTCTCGAGCTCGCGGCGAGCATGCTGATCTCCGGCTTTGGCGGCAACTTCAATGCCTTGGCGATAGATCGCCGCGGCCTCGTCCTTCTTGCCAAGCGCGACCAGCGTTCCGCCGGCCATCAAGTAGGTCGCGACGTACGTCGGGAAATCCTTGATGAGGCCCTCGAACTGCGTCCACGCCTCGGCGAGCTCGCCTCGGGTCTTGTGCTCCATCGCGAGGCCGTAGCGCGGGAACGGATCCGCCGGCGAACGAGCGATGAAGCTGCGAAAGTTAGCGAGGCGATCCATGGCAAACGAAGCGAGCAAAGCTAGACCCGAGACATCAACGCGGTAGGCCATCTGCCCTTACAGGCGGGTGGTGATATCGCAAGACTTTCGTCCAAATGCCAGCGCCGTAACAACATTTCGCAACCCGTGATCGTGCTACAAAGGGGTTGGTAGCCGGGTGCAACACTCCGCTTCACGCTTCATCGGAATCGATCTCGGGGGGGGTCGTGGCAAGACCACCGCTCTTGCCGAGCTCCGGAGTGGCGTGAACGGCGCGGAGGTCATCGAGGTCGCCACGCGATCATCGACGGGAAAATCCCCGTGGACGGACGACACCCTGATCGCGCGGCTCGAGCTGAATCCCGATCGCATCATCGCGATCGATGCGCCCCTCACCACGACTGCGTGCAGTCGCTGCGAAGTGCCGGTGTGCCCTGGCATGGAGGCTTGCGCAGATCCCGCTGTGGTCTGGCTTCGCACGGACGGCCGAGCCCTGGTCCAAGAGGTCGAAGCCGAGTCGGTCGGCGCGACCGGTCGCCCCCGTCTCCGCATGAAGCACGCCGCCCAGGTCCGGCTCGCGCCGTACGCGCATCGCGCGACCGACGTGATCATGACGTACCAGCGCGGCCTGCTACCGGTCTCGCACCTCGGTAACGTGAGCTCGGCGATCAGCGCGCGCGCCGGTCAGTTGAAGAAGCGATTACGCGGCGCCGGCTACGAGCTGCATCGCAACTTGCTCGAAGTCTCGCCCGCCGCGACGATCGCCGCCCTGTGCGGGACTCGCGCCGCACGGGGCTACAAGCACGACGCCGATCCGTGGCGGACGCGGGCCATGATCCTCGAGCAGCTCCACGATCTGACGTTCGCACCGCAGAGCCGGATGGCGCGCGAGGACGTGCTCGGCAACGATCACTGCTTCGATGCGGTGATCGCGGGCTACACCGCGTATCGCTGGGCGCACGACGGCTGGGAGGTCCCCGAAGGCGTGTTCGCCGACGACGGCTGGATCTTCGCGCCGCCCGCTCGCTAGCCGAGCCGCTAGATCAACGCTTCGTACGCGGCCGTGACCTCGGCGAACCGTACCTCGAGCGTGCGCCGGCGATCGCCTTCGACCTCGGGCTGGAGATCGGGATGCAGTGACCGCGCGAGTCGGCGATACGCACGCTTGATCTGTTCGAGGTCGGCATCCTCGGCGAGGCCGAGCGTGCGTGCCGCGGCCGAGCGCTGCGGATCGATCATCCTCGGCACCGCATTCGGTGCGCTGCGCTCCGCGACCACACCCTCGACGACGAGCGCGTCGATCGCGCGCAAGAACCACAGGAACGCGAGCATCCGGAATCGCGGCGTGCGTGCGAGGGGCCAGATCTGATCGAGGCGGCGCGGATGCGCCATCGCGGCGAGGATCCGGCGATCCGCTTCGTCACAGGCGAGTGGATCCGGTGCGAGCTCGTCGCGGACCGAGAGCCGGATCCCGGCGAGGTCGCGGACCAGCCGCTCCGCGAGCGAGTTGTCGAGCTGCGCCTCGAGGTGGGCGCGCGCCCAGCTCGCGAGCGCGACCAGGTGCTGGGCGCCCGGCGGATACGCGGCGACGCCGCCTTCGAACGTGACCACGCTGCGCTCGAGCGCGACGAGCCGGCCGAGCCGTGCGATCAGCGTGCGCTTCGCGAGCTCGCCGTCCGCGATCACGACCGCACCGCGCCGCAACACGAACACTTCACCGCGAGCGTTGGGTCCCGAGTCGCGCGTAGGCACCGGCCCGATGCCCGTGCGCTCGCGACTTCCCGGCGGCGGAGGTGGGATCGATCCCGAGGGCAACGCTCGGATCGTCAACACGCCGCTGGCTTGCTGGCGGCCGAGCCGATACAGCAAGCGCACGAGCTCACCGCGACCGAGCTCGCGGCGGAGATTCTTCGCATCCACTCGCCGAAGGTCGGCGGATGCGGGCCGATGGGCCACTTTTCGTCCGGCGATGGGTTAATCGCCGAGCGATTTCACATGAATCCGGCTTTACGGCGCTCGACGATGAACTCGACGACGACGCTCTTCACGTCCTCGCGGAACTTCACGAGGCCTTCCGCGATCTCGCGGAGCGCGGTCACGGCCGGCTTGTTGTCGCAGTCGACGCCAGGCGTCGCACCGCGCGCCAGCTGGCGAGCGCGCTCGGCGGCGAGGACGACCAGTGCGAAGCGGTTGGGAATTTGATCCAAGCAATCTTCGACGGTGACGCGGGCCATGGGCGGCGGACCTTACTCTACGGGCGCGCCGTGTCAAGTGCAGCGCTTGCCAGAGCCGTACCGAGCCAGTAGGCTTGGCGTTGGCGCTGCGTGTCCCACCGGCAAGTGGGCGGCCGCTCTTAACTTATGCCTGTTCGTCCTCCCGTGACCGCCGCCACGCGCGGCCCGATCCGCCTTGACCTCGATTGGGATGCACTCGAGATCGCGGTCGAGCGAAATTCGCCCGACACCGATAGCTACCTCGACCTGCAGACCGGCCGGGTTGTCACGATCACCACCGGTGACCCCGAGGCGGCCCTCAACCGCCAGCAGGTGTCCGAGAACATCCGCAATTACCTGCGCGTGGAGCCCGCGAGCTCGCGCGAGCAGTACCGCTGGATGGAGAAGTTCGTCGGTTCGGTGACCGACGAGCCGCTGCGCGAGCGGCTGATCATCTCGATCGACGGCAAGGGCGCGTTCCGCCGGTTCAAGGACGTGCTGATCGCCTACCCGGCCGAGCGCGAGCGCTGGTTCTCGTATCGTGCCGAGCTCCTGCACTGGCACATCCAGACCTGGCTCGAGCAGCACGAGATCTCGACCTCGAACGAGCCGCCATGGGGCCAGGTCCAGGCGCCGAGCGAGCTCCCCGCGGTCGGCCGTCCCGTCGTCCACGGCACCGAAGCGCCGGGGGAAGCGTTGCGCCGCCAGGCCCGCGAACTGATCGAGACGATCGCGGCGATCGAGCTACCCACCGCGATCGCGTTCCTCGAGTTCTTGAAGCAACGCAGCGCCGAAGCCGTCGCGCGGGATGCTGCAGTCGCCGTCGCGATTCAACCCGACGACGACGATGACGAGCCGTCTTGAGCGGCGCGTCGACCAGCATCGATACGATCGAGCCTGCGATCACGAAGCTCGTGCAAGAAGCGCCGGTACGTGACCGCGCGACCGTTGCGGAGCTGCTCGCCGCACTTCGCGGCATCGGCTCGCCGCTCGCGCTCGTGATCGCGCGGACGGTCGAGTACGTCGACGACGATCTCGTCGATCCCGGTATCGCGTTGCCCGCGCTCGCCGAGGCGTGCTCGACGCTCGTCGCCGGGCAACGCGGCGCGCTCGACGCGCGCGTGCTCGCAGCCGCCGAATATCAGATCGCGACGCTCGAGCCGATGCCCGATCGCCCGCCGAAGATCGCGACGCCCGACGTCTCGATCACGCAGCTGCGCAAGCGCCCTACTTGACGCAGCACTGCGAGCCGGTCCACACGCCGCCGGCCGTCTTGCACTCGTCCATCTTGCCGTCGGTGCACGTCACGCCGCCGCCGACGCAGCACTGCGCACCGGTCCATGTTCCGCCGCCGCTCTTGCACTCGTCCATCTTACCGGCCGTACACGTGAAGCTCGCCGTCACGCAGCACTGCGAACCGGTCCAGATCCCGTTGCCGTTCTTGCAATCGTCGAGCGAGCCCGCGACGCAGTTCGCGTAGCCATTGAAGCAGCACTGCGAGCCGGTCCAAGCACCGCCGCCCGTCATGCACTCGTCCATCTTGCCGTCACCACAGGTCGCGTGGTCGGTGAAGCAACAGCGTGACCCGGTCCACTTCGCACCGATGATCTTCGAACACTCGTCCAGCTTGCCGTCCGCGCACGTGCCCTGCGGCTCTCGCGGCGTCTCGGCGGTGGCAGACCCGCTCGCGGGCTTGGCGCCGTCGTCGTGCTTGCTGCAGCCGGCGACGATCGAGAGGATGACGAACGCGCGCAACATGCGCGCTATCCTCGCACGGCGACCGCGAACTTGAGGTAATTGCCCTCGGGGAACCCCGGCAGCGTCGGGAAGTCCGACGGCAGCGGCCTGCGGTCGATGATCTGCAACCGCGTCCCTGCCGACAGCGCACCCTCGGCGAGCGCTTGCTCGAACTCCTGATTCGACATCTTGTGCGTCGACGACGCCGCCGCGATCAAGCCGCCCGGCGCGGTGACATCGAGCGCCGCGGTGATCAGCTCGGCGTAGTCGCGCATCGCGCTCCACGGCTTGCCGCCGCGCGCCGCTGCGCTCGCGAACGCCGGCGGATCGATCGCGACGAGATCGAACTTCCTGCCGCGCTCCGCGAACCGCGCGAGCACCTTGAACACGTCGCCCGCGATGTGCTCGGGCTTCTCGGGATCGAAGCCCGATGCGGCGAAGTTGCGACGCGCGCGTGCGTGGGCCTTCGCGGCGACATCGATCGCGCAGACCTCGGTCGCGCCGCCGGCCTGCGCATACACCGAGATCGCGCCGGTGTACGAGAACAGATTCAACACGCGGCGGCCCTTCGCCCACTGGCGCACCGCGCGACGGCCTTCGCGCAGATCCGCGAACAAGCCGGTCGACAGCGGTGCGGTGACGTCGACGACGAACTTCAGATCGTCTTCATCGATCGTGAGCTCGACCGGCGCGGCATCCCCGCGCACCAGATCGGCGCCGGCCTGGCGCGGTGCTTCGCCACCGAGCGAGCGATAGCGGCGCTGCTCGTAGATCGCCTTCGGCGCGACCTCGGCGACGAGTGCATCGAACAGGTCGTCGCGCAGGTTCGCGACCGCGCCGGTGTAGAGCTGGACCACCAGGTAATCGCCGTAACGCTCGACGACGATGCCCGGCAAGCCATCGGCCTCGGCGTTGATCAACCGCGCGCAGCCGAGCGAGCCCGCCACGAGCTTGCCGCGCAGCGCGATCGCCGCGCGGACGCGCTCGCGAATCAGCTCGCCATCGATCTGGACGTCCGGGTTGCGGACGAACACGCGCAACGCGATGATCGAGTCGGCGTCATAAAGAGCGCGGCCGACGAACTCGCCATCGGGGTCCACGAGGTCGATCGGCGTGCCCGACTCGGGCGACATCGGTCGCGGCCCGAGCACCTCGCGGTACACCCACGGGTGGCCGGCGCACACACGATGTGCAATATCGGCGGGGAGCCGGACCGTGTTCTTCCGGACGTGCGCACCGACGGGCGCGCGGCGGCCTCTGCGTTGGATCGGCGCCATGGGGATCGGCGTCTTATAGGGCAAAAACGTTTCGGTAGACAGCTCTCCTACCCCTATGTAAGGTGCCGGCGCTGAATCCGCTTATGCAATCGCACTCAGTTCCCGTCGCCACGCTCGAGCCCGTTCGGTTCGGTGAGTTCCTGCTTCACCGCAATCTGATCTCCGACGAGCAGTGGCTCGCGGCCCTCGCGGAGCACTGGAGCCTGGCCTCGGTTGGCAAGCGGACGCGCATCGGCGTGACGATCGTCGAGCACGGCTTTCTCGCGAGAGATGTGGTCGAACGCGAGGCTCGTGCGTTTCACGACGAGATCGATGTCGTCGAGATCATCGAAACCAGACCTCGATCCGAACGCCGCGAACTCGCGACGGTTCCACCGCCCTATCGGGCATAGTGGTACAATTCCGCCCCGGCCTCGGGACTTCTTCGGAGAGCTATGATGGCAGTCGAAACGAACAAGGGTGATGCAAACGTTTCGCCGGCGCAGACCCTGACCGGGGTTGCGCCAGGGGTCGGAGCGAACCTCGGGACCAACGGCAAGGCGCGCCGCAAGCGGCCTTCGTCGTTGCTGACGGCAGCGAGCTCGCTGCCATCGGTCGAGAGCTCGCTCGACGAGTTCATCTCGCGCGCGAACCAAACCCTGACCGATGCCGATTCTTGGAACGCGGCCGAAGTCGCCGCGAAGCAAGAAGACGAGAGCCGGCGCGAGAACGACTTGCTCCGCATGCGGGCCGCCGAGCAACAGCTCCGCGAAGGCGAAGCGCGCGAGCAGTCGCTGCGCCGCCAGCTCGATGGTCTGCAAGGCCGCCTCGCCGAAGCCGAGGCACGCGCCGCAGTGGCTGGCAGCGGCAGCCAGGACGGCGTGATCGCCGATCTGAAGTTGCGCCTGACCCGCGCCGACGAGCGGATCGCGAACGCCGAAGCCCACGCGCACCAGGCCGACCTGCGCGCGCAACAGCTCACGGTCGACCTCACCGCCGCGAAGAATGCCGTCCCGGCGACCCCGAGCGCGCAGTTCTTCCAGGCCGGTGACTCTGACGAGCGCGTCCGCGTCGCCGAGGCAAAGGCCGCGAAGGCGATCGCCGCCGCGAAGGCCGCCGCTGCGGGACTCACGGTCTCGCAGGCCGACCTCGCCGCGATCGAGAGCGGCCTTGTCGTGCCGTCGTTCGACGCGCCGAAGGGCACGAACTGGCTCGCCGTCGCCGGCGCTTTTATCGGCGGCCTCGCGATCATGTTCGGCGTCTCGAAGGTGATGCAGATGCAGAAGACGGAAGCGGCGCCCGCAGCAGCAGCGGCGGCCCTCGCGCCGGCACCTGCGGCCGCACCGACCAAGCCGATCGTCACGCCGATCGAAGATGACAAGCCCAGCCAAGCCGCGGCGCAGCAGCCTGCCGGCGACGTGAAGGCCGCCGAGGCCACCGCGCCCGTCGAGCCCGCGAAGACCGAGACCGCCCCGGTCGAGACGAAGACCGAGCCTGCGCCGGCAGCGAAGGCCGAGCCGAAGCATGTCGCGGCCGCACCGAAGCACACGGCCGCGCCCGCCCCGCACAAGGCCGCCACGGCGCCTACCGCGAGCGGGGGCCTCGCCGACCCGTTTGGCGATGGTGGCGGCGCCAAGAAGGCGCCCGCGAAGAAGCCCGCCGACAAGAAGCCGGCCGGCGGCATCGTGGATCCGTTCTAGCCAGCCGTTCTAGCCAGCCGTTCTAAAGCCGTTCCCGAGTCGAAACTGAACGGCGCCCGGACCCTGCGGCGCGCATATGGCGACGCGTTGTGCACGATCCGTCCAGCGTCGGATCCCGTCGAGAAACCACGAGTTGGACGACGTCGCAAAGGCGTTGCAACGCTGGTGCGCCTGCGATAAAGACCGAGCGTTCCGAGCGGTGTTCGGTCTCGGCATTTTCGGAGCCCTATGACTCGCAATTTCCTCCCGACCATCACCCTCGCGATCGCGGCAGTCCTCGCGCCCATGGCTTCTCACGCGTGGGCCGACGACGCTCCCACGAAGGAGCAGCTCGACGCCGCCAAGAAGGCGTACGGCGACGGGAAGGCCCTTCATGACGCGGGCAAGCTGTCCGAGGCGATCGAGAAGTTCAAAGAGTCTTATCGGCTCTCACGCAACGCGGTGCTGCTCTACAACATCGGGCTCACGCTCGACGAGAACAAGCAGACCGACAACGCGCTGTTCTACTACCGCAAG
>JBDUAS010000555.1:0-2590 GCA_040004535.1 Deltaproteobacteria bacterium | reverse complement strand
TGGAACGGGATCCGGTCGGGCCGATGATGCTTGCGCGCGCGATCTCGATTGAGTCCAAGGATGCCAGCGAGGTCGGGCGCGCTGCGACGCTGTTTGCGTTGGCGGAACTGACGCTTGCGCTCTCATACGTCGCCCTTCGCGTCGATCCGAAGGGCAAGTTGAGACTACGGCCGATCTTCGACGGCGTCCGGCTTGAAATCGACGAGCTCGCGAAGGGCTTCGGCGAACAAGGCAGCGCGACGAGCCCGCTCGGTCGTTATGTGAACTCGGTCCGGACGCGCTGCGCGAGCACGGCGAAGGAGGGGCTCAATGCCGGTTGAGTGGACGTTTGCGGGGGAGAGCCTGCAGCTCGGCGGCAAGGCGGTCGACGGCACGTCGGAGATCGCTGCCGCGGATGCACGGCGACAGACGGTGACCGCCGAGGCCATCGTCGACCACCTACGTACTCAGCCCGGCATGATCCTCGCGGACGAAGTGGGGATGGGAAAGACGTACGTGGCGCTCGCCGTGGTCGCGTCTGTGCTCGCCTCTACCAAGAGGAACGGCGATCCCGTCGTCGTCATGGTGCCACCGGGCCTTCTCGGCAAGTGGCGCCGGGAATGGCAGCGGTTTAAGGCGAAGTGCACAGTCGCGGGCTCATTTGCGTGGATGGACGGCCGCGACAAGGTTGCGACGACACCGACCGAGTTCTTCAAGCTCCTCGACGATCCGCCCGCCAAGCGCGCTCGGCTGATCTTCCTCAAGACGTCGTGCTTCGCCCAAGGGCTTGGAGATCCATGGATCAAGCTCGCATTCATTCGCTACGCGCGCTCGCACACGAAGATGACCGAGGAGGAACACAAGCGGATCCACAAATGGGCGGGTGAGCTCACGCTGCAGAAGGGCAAAGGACTTGGGTGCGGATCCTTTGCCGCGGCAAAATCCGATCAGTTTTCGCGGGGTTGGTTGAAGGAGGTATCCGGATCGATCGTGAACGGGTAGCGTGAAGGACCTGATGGCCAACGCGCGCATTGCGACAACGATCGCCAACGAGAGTCCGTTCTGCGAAGCTCGACAGAACATGAAGAAGCTTGAGGACGACCTCACCAGCCCCGAGGCGATGAACGCGCCGCTGGATGAGATCGAGCGCCTGCTTCGAACGCAAGGCCGCGAGATGTTGCGCACGATGATGCAGGCGCATTTCGATCAACGCGCCGCGCAGGAACGTCCTGTCGATGTACGAGGTGCCGACGGCGTCGAGCGCCTGGAGGTTCGACGCGGATCCCGAAAGGTCGAGACGGAGTTCGGCGAGGTCGAGCTTGATCGGAACCTGTACCGAGCCACTGGTGTTGAGAGACTCGTGCCGCTCGATGCCACGATGAACCTTCCCGAAGAGAAGTACTCGTATGAGGTGCGCCGGATGGTCGCCGAGGAGAGTGCGAAGTCGTCGTTCGACGAAGTCGTTGAACTAATCGCGAAGCGCACAGGTGCCAACGTACCCAAGCGGCAAGTCGAAGAGCTCGTCGTGCGCGCGGCGCAGGACTTCGATCTGTTCTACCGGGATCGCCTCCGCGAGGCCGAGCAAACGGATCACCTCATGGTCCTGAGCTTCGACGGAAAAGGTATCGCGATGCGCCTCGAGGACCTGCGCGATGCCACTCGCAAGAAGGCCGAGGTGGCACGCGCGGAGCGGACGAGAACGCGGCTGGCGAGCGGCGAGAAACCAAACGCGAAACGAATGGCGGAGGTCGCCGCCGTCTACACGCTCAAGCAGTGGCCGCGAACCATCGCCGATGTTCTGCACGGACTGCGGACGAAGGAGACAGAGGCCAACCGTCCACGGCCGACATCGAAGCGAGTGTGGGCCAGCATCGAGCACTCCGCTCAGCGCGTCATCGATGACGCGTTCGACGAAGCGCTGCGACGCGATCCGGACCGGCGCCGTCGGTGGGTCGTGCTCGTCGACGGCAACCGCGATCAACTGCGACGAATCAACCGCGCAGCACAACGGATAGGGGTCGAGATCCGGATCGTCCTCGACCTCGTGCATGTCATCGAATACCTGTGGAAGGCTGGATACGCGTTCAAACCGGCTGGTACCGACGAGGCCGAGAAGTGGGTGGAAGATCGGTTGCACGCACTGCTCACCGGGCATTCCGCCGCAGAGATGGGCGCCAGCTTGCGCGGCATGATCGAGCGCCATGCCCTCGATTCCAAGGCCGCCAAGCCTGTCGAGAAGTGCATCAAGTACTTGGCGCAGAACACTGCATGGCTCCGCTACGATCTCGCACTCGCCGAGGGATTGCCGATCGCGACCGGCGTCATCGAGGGTGCGTGCCGCTACCTCGTCCAGGATCGCATGGGCCGCACTGGCGCGAGGTGGTCGCTTGCCGGTGCGGAGGCGGTGTTGAGGCTGCGCGCCTTGCGAACGAGCGGTGACTTCGATGACTACTGGCTGTTTCATCTCTCGAAGGAGCACGAGCGCACCCATCAGTCACGCTACGCCGACAGCGTTATCCCGCGTCCAGTGCCACCCTCGCGACCCAAGCTCAAGCTCGTCAAGTGATCGAGATTGTTTCCCTCGGGCGTCGCGGTGAAAGAGCTGCACCCA
>JBDUAS010000074.1:0-28297 GCA_040004535.1 Deltaproteobacteria bacterium | reverse complement strand
CCGCGCCGATCGCGATCGCGGGTCGCGTCTCGTATCACGCGCCTTCGGGCGGCTCGGGTTTGCGTTTTGTCAGCCGCGATGGCGATGGGGATCGGCGCTTGCGCGAATTGGTCCGCCGGCTGCGCGCGTCGTGATGCCGCAATTTGCGGCAGGGGACGTCGCCGTTGCGACAGGACCGGTCGCGTGACGTTCACGCGTCGCGGACCGCCTCGCGGTCCTTATCGGCCGTATCGCGGCCCACAACGCGCTCTCGAGGTGCGGAGCGCGAAGGACGCGATCGGCGCAGCGCTGAGATTTCGGGGAATCGCGAACGACGTCCGCGGTGAGACGTTGATCGCCGAGTGGACCGACTTCGTCGGCGCGAAGATCGCGGCGCGCACCCGGCCCGAGGGCATCTACGACCGCGTCTTGATGATCGAGGTCGTGAGCTCGGCGTGGTTGCAGGAGCTCAACCTGTTACGCGCGCAGATCCTGGCGGGGTTGATCGAGCGAGTCGGCGAGCCGCGCTTGTTCGACGAGCTCAAGTTCAAGATCGCGGGCCGCGCGCGGCGACATGATGTGATCCGGCCACGGCCGCATGGGCGCGCGCCAGCAAAGCCGGTGATAGCGCCGACGCCGGCGACCGGGCTCGCACGCGAGAACATCGCGCGTGAGGTCGAGAGCGTCGACGACGAAGAGTTGCGCGAGCTGATCGCGCGCGTCCGGATCGCGAACGATCGCTGATGAACCGGCGACTCTGGCTCGGCGTCGCGATCGCACTGTGCGTGGTCGGCGTCGTGGTGCTCGGTGATGCGTTGATCGGCAGCTTCCCCGCGCCCGGCGAACAGGGTGAGGCGCACACCGGACTGATGGGCATCGGGCTCGCGATCACGGCCGTGGGTGGGCTGTTGATCGGTTGGGTGACGTTCAAGGTGAAGCGGTAGCGACGGAGTTCGGCGCGGCGCGCTGCCGCCCGCGCCGCCCGCAGGCGCTACTTCGTCGCGCCCGAGAGCGCCGAGCCGCCGACCGTCAGCAACGCCGCCAGATCCTCGTCGTTGAACTTCAGCATTCCACCCAGGAAGTAATCGCGCCCGAACCTGAACGTATCGAACTGCGTCGGCACCTCCGACGTCCCCTTCACGATGTCGAGCGTCTGCGGCCTGTTCAACAGCTCGTCCACGCCACCGAGCACGTAGATATTCCGGAACAACTCGTACGCCGCCGCCACCTTCACACGCGGGTACTTGTCCCACGTCGCATCGAAGCCATCGACGGAGAACTTGAGATCGTGGCCCCACCACGGATCCTTCAGATCGACATCGACACCGACGCCACCCGTCGACTCCTTGATGCCGTAGCGCAGCGTCAACCAATCGAGCCGCTTCGCGAACTGAAACGTGAACCGGATCGAATCGCTGATCACGCTCTTCCGGATCCAGTGGTTCGGATCGACCGTCGGATCGAACGTCAACGTCACGTCCGGGTAGTCGCCGCGCGGACCCTTCTCGAGCTCGATCAAATAGAACTTGTCGGGCCGGGTATGCAGCTCGACCGAGACGTAGTTCCGCACCAGGCCCGCACCGACGTTGTACTCGCTGCGCAGCCCGACGTACGTCTTCATCGTGAACAGGGTCCCGAGGAAGCCCTTCGCGTCGTCGGTGATCTGCTCGACGTTATCGGCGATCGCGGGATCGTTCACCAACCGACCCAGCGTGCCCTTGTCGTCGTCGATCTTCTTCGTGATCGACGTCGTGTTGTCGATCACGCCGTCGAGCTTGTCGAGCTTGTTGCGCAGCTTGTCGCCGGTCTGCGTCAGCTCGCTCTTCGCAGTCGCGATCAGATCCTTCGCATCGGCCGACGCGTCGTCGAGGTTCTTCAACATCTGCTTGATCCGCGGATCCGCGTCACGCGAGATGTCCTTCAAGTCGGCCGTGATCTGATCGATGCGCGCCATCGACCGATCGGCGCGCTCGATCACGTCCGCGACCGTGTTCGCTTCCTTCTGGACCAAACCGTCGACGCGCGTCGCGACCGACTTCAACGGTCCATTGACCACGCCCCGCAGATCCTCCGAGAGGTCGCGCACGCTCTCGAGCACGCGGTCCACGTTCGGCAAGGTCTCGTCGATCCGGTGGAGCAACTGATCGGGCGTCGTCGCCTCGACGACGTGCTCGATCCGCCGGCATTCATCGCGCAGCTTGTCGTCCGACGAGTCGTAGTCTTTACAGTCCGCGCCGAGCGGCGTGAACGTCACCTTGGTTCCATCGGCCCCTGGGCGGACCTGCTCGCCCGGATCGACCTCCAGATAGTTCTCGCCGAGCAGCGACGACGCCTTCTTGAAGATCGTGGCGCTCGTCCAGACCTTGATGTCCTTCGACAACCGGAACGTGACCTTCGCGTAGCGCCCTTCGACCACGAGATCGACGACCTCGCCCTGGGGCAAGCCGGCGACGACGACCTTGCTCTTCTTCGGCAAGCCCGACGCGTCCTTGAACCGCGCGAACAAGACCTGGTTGTTCTTGCCCGCAGGGTTCTGGCCGAGGTTCTTCCACACGACGTACGTGCCGATCGCGAGCAGCAAGAACAGGATCGCGACGCGTACGCCCGCGCTGAGTGACTTCACGCGTGGACCTCCGCCGCGAGCTTCTGCACGGCGCCGACGCCGGACGCGTTCAAGAACTCGTGGACGTACGGATCGGACGAGGCCGCGATCGCCTCGGCGGTGCCCGCCTGCAAGATGCGCCGGTTGTAGAGCATCGCGATCCGGTCGGCGATGCGGAACACGCTCGCCATGTCGTGGCTGATGACCACCGAGGTGACCTTAAACTGCTCGCAGGTCGCCATGATCATCTCGTCCACGTTTCGCGTGGCCAAGGGATCCAACCCGGTCGTCGGCTCGTCGTACATGAGGATCTCGGGCTCGAGGACGAGCGCCCGGGCAAGGCCGACGCGCTTGCGCATACCGCCCGAGAGCTCACCCGGATACTTCTTGTTCGTGCCCTGGAGGCCAAGCTTGGTCAACCGGTCGTTCACGATGTCGTGCATCTCGCGCTTGGTCTTGCCGCCGCGCTCCTTGAGCGGGAACGCGCAGTTCTCCTCGACGTTCAGCGAGTCGAACAGCGCCGCGAACTGGAACACCAGGCCGAACTTGCGCCGGAAGTCGGAGAGCGCCTTGGTATCGAGCGCCATCACGTCGGTGCCGTCGACATAGATGTGGCCCGCGTCGGGCCGCAACAGGCACATGAAGTGCTTGATCAGCACACTCTTGCCCGCCCCCGACGCGCCGAGGATGACGTTGACCTTGTGCCGCTCGAGATCCAGGTCGACGCCGTCGAGCACGAGGTTCGAGCCGAACGACTTCTTGAGGTTGCGCACGCGGATGTGCCAGCGCGGATCCAGCTGATCGGGCGGCGAGTCGCCGATGATCTCGTTCGCGACGTTGCCGCCGTTCACATGCCGCCTTTGGCCGTCGGCATCAGGGTCAGCAGGATGTCGCTCAGGAAGTAGTCCATCACGAGTGTCGTCACCGACGCGATCACGACCGCACGCGTGGTGCCGATACCGACGCCGCGACCGCCGCCGGTCGCGTGATAGCCCTGATAACAGCCGACCGTGGCCACCATGAAGCCGAAGAAGATCGCCTTGATGAAGCCCTGCAGCACGTCGCCCGGCACGACGATGTCGCGCAGGTTCGCGACCCACTGGCCTTGATCGACGTGCTGGAGGATCACGGCGACAAAGTACGCGCCGCCCATCCCGATGACGAAGAACAACAGCGTCAGGATCGGCGCGACGATCGACGACGCGATGATCCGCGGTAGCACGAGGTACTGGTGCGGATTGACGGCCATCGACTCGAGCGCATCTATCTGCTCGGTGATCCGCATCGTGCCGAGCTCGGTCGCGATGCCTGCACCGGCGCGGCCCGCGAGCATCAGCGACGTCAACACGGGCCCGAGCTCGAGCGCGATCGCCTTGCCGGTGGTGCCGCCGGCGAACGACTCGAGGCCGAACTGGCGGAACGCGTTGACCGACTGCAGCGACATCACCATGCCGGTCGACGCACCGACGAGCAGCACGACCGGCAGCGAGCCGAAGCCGATGTAGACCGCCGCCTCGAGGTAGTTCTGGCCGCGGAATGGGCGGCGCGGCAGCCACACGAGTGCCTTGCCGATCAAGATCAGGTGCCCCCCGATCATGTCGAGGAAGCGATAGATCGGCGCGAACGCGTCCCTGAACCCAGTGCCGACCGCCTTCGCGACCGACACGTGCTCGACGGCCTGGTCCGCGGTCGTCTGCGGCTGCCACATTGGCTTGGCCGCAGGCGCTGTGGCGGATGCCGGCGCCGGCGCGACGCCGCCTGCATGCTCTTCACTCGACGGCGGCTGACCCGCGACGTTCGTCGGTTCGTCGTCGGGATTCACGCGCGCCTTTCGACCGGAGCGGGGTACAGCCGCGGCACGCGCTTACTCAAACCGCACGTCACTTCGTACTCCGACAAGCCCGTCCACGCGCCGTACTCGGCCGCGCTGATCGAGACCCCCCCCGCCGCCTTGCCGAGCAGCACCGCTGCATCGGCGACCTGCGCGTCGGGGACATCCGTGACGTCCGCGACCGCGATGTCCATGCTGATCCGGCCGACCAGCGGCACGCGCTTGCCGCGGATCGCGACCTCGGCGTGGCCGCTCGCGCTGCGCGGTAAGCCATCCGCATACCCGCACGGCAAGATCGCGAGCCGGCTCTCGCGCGAGGCGGTCCACGTCGCGCCGTAGCCAACGCTGTCGCCCTTCGCGATCCGGCGCAGCTGCGCGATCGCCGTGACCAGCCTCATCGCCATGTGACCGCGCTCGGCCCAGTGACCGTTGCCGTAAATCGCGATCCCCGTGCGCACGAAATCGAAGCGCGACTCCGGGAACAGCAGCGCCGCGGCACTGTTCGCCGCGTGGCGCACGTGGAGCGGCGCACCGGCCGCTTTGACGGCGCGTTCGGCCTCGGCGAATCGCGCGAGCTGCAGCCGGGTCATCGAGCTCGGATCCGCCGGATCGTCGGTATCGGCGTTCGCGAAGTGCGTCATCAGGCCGACGATCGCGATGCCGTTGCGACTCGCTTCGACCGCGAGCTCCGGCGCGCGCTCCATCGCGATCCCGAGCCGCCCCATCCCGGTGTCGACCTTCAGGTGCGCCTCGATAGGTGTTGGCTGCGCGCGCGCGACGTAGGCGAGCGCGACGAGCTCCTCGTGCGACGAGATCACCGGCGTCAGCCTCGCCGCGACCATCTCGTCCTCGCCGCCGACCAGGCTCGGGCCCATGACGAGGATCGGTGCCGTGATGCCGGCATCGCGCAGCGCGACGCCCTCTTCGACCAGGCTCGTGCAGAAGCCATCGACCGCGCGTGCCGCCGCGAGCGCCTTCGCGACTTCCACGGAGCCGTGGCCGTATGCATCGGCCTTGACGACCGCGTACACGGCAGTTCCGACGACGCGCCGCACCTCGTGCGCGTTCGCGACGAGCGCAGCGAGATCGATCTCGACGCGGGTCCGTCGAATCATGATCTCGTGGGCCACTAGCAGCGATTTGGCGCCGCCCTACCGACGGTGTCAAGCCACCCAGACTCGCGTCACGCTGTCTGGCAAACCGACAGGGAGATCAGGCGGCTTTTTTCTTTTCTGCGCGCTCGATGAGTGCAGGCGTGACCACGAGCGAGCGGCCACGCGGAATGATGAGACCGTCGCGCGCGAGCTGGTTGAACGCGCGCGAGATGGTCTCGCGGCAACTGCCGATCATGTTCGCGAGCTCTTGCTGCGTCGGGCGGCGGCGGACGACCAAGCCATCGGGTCCCGACGCGCCTTCTTCGCGGGCGAGCCCGACGAGGCGGTGGATCAGGCGCTCGTTGACGTCACACAGCGCGAGCTGCGCGATCGTCTCGTCGGCGCGGCGCAGGCGGCGCGCCATCTCGGCCACCAGGTTGATCGCGGTGCGCGGGTGCGCCTGGATGTGCCGCATCAGCTCGTCACGGGTGAGCGCGAGCAAGGTGGTCGGCTCGATCGCGAGGCAGTGCGCCGAGCGCGGGCCTTGATCGAACAGCGACATCTCGCCGAACGAATCGCCGGCGCGGAGCAAGGAGAGCGTGACCTCGCGGCCGCTCTCTCCGAACATGACGACCTTTACACGGCCGGTCATGATCACGAACATCGCGTCGCCGGGCTCGTCTTGCGAGACGACCGCGGATCCGACGGCGACCTTGCGGACGGAGATCCGGTTCGTCAGGTCCTCGATCGCGCTGATCGGCAGCGCGGCGAAGAGTGGCGCGCGGGCGATCGTCGCCCGGATCCGCGCCGGGTCTTCACCGGTGATGCGGGGGTCCATCGTGGATGGACGGGGCAGCGATGCAACCGGAGAGGACGAAACGGGGCGAGCGGCATTAATGAAGGTCATGGACTCTCCTCGTGGGCGTACGACCGAACCCACGTCGCCGGTTCATTACAAGGGTCATGCCCGAGGCCGAGATCACACCCTCGGGACCTAGTTCCAGTAGGTTGCCGCGCTGCGTCCCTCAGATACCTGTGACGGATCCTTCACATTTTCGTGCTTCACCACGCCACGGATGTCGTGGTCTTCATCACTGCCGGGATGGGCCGGCTTTGGAGCGCATGCTAGTTTCCGCGCGATGCCCGCGTCGTTCGAGATCGTCGTGAACGGGGAAACTCGGAGCGTCGAGCCGGGCACCACGGTCGCCGGCCTGATCGGCGAGCTCGGCTTCGCGGACCGCCGGGTCGCGGTCGAGCGCAATCGCGAGGTCGTACCTCGCGCCCGCCATGCGACTACGGAGCTCGTGGCGGGGGACCGGATCGAGCTGGTCACGTTCGTCGGTGGAGGTTGAACATGAAAGAAGATCTCTGGAAGCTCGGTGACCGAACGTTTCGGTCCCGCATCATTGTCGGCACCGGCAAGTACAGCTCGCTGGACGAGACGCGCGCGGCGCTCGCGGCCAGTGGTGCGGAGATCGTGACGGTCGCGCTACGCCGCGTCGACCTGGCGAGCAAGGCGCCGACCGTGCTCGATGCGATCGATCGGAAGCAGTACGTGCTGCTTCCGAACACGGCCGGGTGTTACTCGGCCGACGAAGCGATTCGCACGCTCCACCTCGCGCGCGAGCTCGGCATGGACGAGCTGGTGAAGCTCGAGGTGATCGGCGATCCGAAGACGCTGTTCCCCGATAACACCGCGACAGTCGAAGCCGCGAAGCGGCTGGTCAGTGAAGGCTTCAAAGTCCTGCCCTACTGCTCCGATGATCTCGTGACGTGCAAACGGCTCGAGGATGCGGGCTGCCTGGCGGTGATGCCGCTCGCGGCGCCGATCGGCTCGGGGCTCGGGATTCGCAACCCACACAACATTCGCTTGATCCTCGAGAACGTGAACGTGCCGGTGATCGTCGACGCCGGCGTCGGCACCGCGAGCGATGCGGCGGTCGCGATGGAGCTCGGTTGCACGGCGGTGTTGATGAACACCGGCATCGCGGGCGCGAAGCAGCCGGTGCTGATGGCCGAGGCGATGAAGCTCGCCGTCGATGCGGGGCGCAAGGCGTTCCGCGCCGGCCGGATGCCGAAGCGGGACTACGCGAACGCGTCGTCGCCGAACGCCGGCTTGATCGAGTAGCGCATGAGCGCGAAGGTCGTGCTCGTCACCGAGCCCGCGCTCGCATGGGACGACCTGCCCGCTCGCGTCGCCGCGATCGTCGCCGGCGTCCCGGACGGTTCGATCGCGGTGCAGTTACGTGCGAAACAGCTCGACGGCGGCGCCGTGCTCGCGATGGCGCGCGCGTTGCTCGCGACCGGCGTCGAGCTGTGGGTGAACGATCGCGTCGACATCGCGATCGCGGCCGGCGCCGCCGGCGTGCACCTGCCCGAGCATGGCCTCGACGTCGCCGATGCGCGCACACTGACGAAGCTTCCGATCGGGTGCTCGCGCCACTCCGTCGCAGCAGCGCTCGCGTGTGAGGCGGATGTGATCCAGCTCGGCCCGATCTTCGACACGCCGGGCAAGCGCCCGATCGGACTCGAGCCGCTGTCGGAGATCGGCCGCCGGCGCGCGCGGCTCGTCGCGGTCGGTGGCATCGACTCCGAGGAGCGCGCATCGCTCGCCGTCGCCGCCGGAGCAGACGCAGTCGCGGTGATCCGCGCCGCCTGGACGACCTCGGATCCGACGGCGACCTTGCGCGCGCTACTCGCGGGCGTCGAAGCCGGCCTCTCGTCTCGGTGATTTCGGCAGTTGCCCCGATGGTGTCCATGTGACACCATCTAAGCATGCTCGATCAACCGGTGCTCGCGAAGCTCGGCAGTCCGCGTCGGATCTTGCTCGCGGGCTGCGGCGGCGGCTACGACGTGCTCGGTGCCGTGCCGCTGCGCGACGCGCTGGTCGCGGCCGGCCACGAGGTCGATCTCGCCAGTCTGTCGTTCTCGTACTTGAACGGCCTCGACGCGGCGCAGGACGCCGAGCACCCGAACCTCTATGCCGTCACCGCGGCGGCGCGCAGCGCGAGCAAGTACTGCCCCGAAGCCTGGCTCGCGCACTGGCTCGGCGGCGATGCGATCGTGTGGAGCTTCGACAAGACCGGCGTGCGCCCACTCGCGGCGGCGTATCGCGCACTCGTCGAGCGGCTCGGCATCGACGCGATCGTCCTCGTCGATGGCGGCATCGACGCGGTGCTGCGCGGCGACGAGACCTCGCTCGGCACGCCGTCGGAGGATCTCGCGTCGCTCGCCGCGGTGACATCGCTCGGCATCCCGACCGCGATCGCGTGCGTCGGCCTTTCAGCAGAGCTGCGCGACGGCATCCCGCATGCACAGGTGTTCGAGCGATTCGCCGAGCTCGCACGCGAAGGCGCGTACTGGGGTGCGTGCGCACTCGTCCGCGGCACCTCGGCATGCGATGCGTACCTCGCCGCGGTCGACCACGTGTTCGCCGGCCAGCAAGACGTCAAGCAGAGCCACGTCCACAAGGTCGTCTCGCTCGCCGCGCGTGGCGAGTTCGGCTCGCCGGCGCCGCACGTGTGGCTCTCGCCGCTGCTCAGCATGTTCTGGTTCTTCGACGCGCACGCGGTCGCGCGCACCCATCGCTTCCTCGGCGACCTCCAGGCCACCGATTCGATCTGGGAGGTAGCCGCGCGGGTCGAGGCGGCGCGCAAGGACCTCGCGATCCGCCCACGTGAAGCGATGCCGATCTGAGCTACGCTAGTAGCGATGCTTCGCGGCGTGATGGCCGATGCCGAGTGCCCGCGCTGCGGGATGACGTCGCCGCCGCCTGAAGCGGGCCTCGTCACCTGTAAGCAGTGCGCGCTCGTCTATCCGCCGCACGAGGTCCAGCACAAGTCGTCGCGCAGCGTCGAGCCCGACTACCCGGCGCCGCCGCCGAACGTCGATGCGTTCATCGAGAGCGACGTCGTCGTCGTGCGCTGGCCGCTCGCGCGCTACATCGGCGTGTTGTTGATCGCGGTCGCCGGGTTGCTCGCGGTCCCGGCACACGAGCTTGTTCGCTGGTACTCGCGCGGGCCATTCGTGGTGATGATCGTCGGGTGTGTCTACTTCGCGGTCGTCCAGTTGTTCGGCAGTCACCAGCTCGCGATCGCAGCCGACGGCGTGACTCATCACGTACCGTTCGCGCTCGTGCCGAGCGTGCGGATCCCGACCACCGGCCTGCGCGCGGTCGCGATGGTACCGACCCAGCTCGGCGGCGAGCTCCACGTCCGCAGCAAGTCACGCCGCGCCCGCACGCGGATCGCCCGCGGTACCGATCGAGTCGCGCTGCGCTACGCCGCGCAGCTGATCGGCGCCAAGCTCGCGCTCCCGCTTGAAGATTAATCGGCATCTTGCAATCAGCCGCCCGGTCGGGTACCTATCTCGCCCTAAACTAAGCCGCTGTAGCTCAGTGGTAGAGCAACGGTTTCGTAAACCGTAGGTCCCCGGATCATACCCGGGCAGCGGCTCCACCGATTTCCCGACCTCCCTAGCGGGTCGGTTGATAGAGCTGGATCAAGTTGCCGACGGTGTCCGCGAGGACCGCGAGCTTGATCGGGCCGGCGTCGGTCGGCGGCTTCGTGAACGCGACGCCCAGCGCACCCAGGCGCTTGTAGTCCGCGTCGAGGTCGTCGGATTCGAACGCGGCGATCGGGATCGAGTTCGCGAACATCGCGCGCTGGAACTCGATGCCATGCACGTTCGGCTCGAGCGCGAGGTGAACGTCGGGATGGCCAGGTGCCGCGACGGTGATCCATCGATACTCGCCGACCGGGAAGTCCATCATCTTCTCAAAGCCGAGCACGTCGGTGTAGAACGCGAGTGCCTTGGTCTGGTCCTCGACCATCACGCTGGTCAGCTTGATCATCAACATGGCGGCAGCATGCCGGCTCAGCGCGCCGCGCGCTTCTCGAGAATTGCGGTCGCGGGTAAGTGCGCGAGCATGCCGAGACAGCCGTGATTCTCGGGCGCGGGCCGCTGGAACGTGCGAGGCGAGGCGCCTTCCCAGCGCGTGAACAAGGCCGAGAAGCTGCCGAGGCTCGAGAATCCGACCTCCATGCACACGTCGGTGACAGCCGTGCCCGCGTGGAGCAGTTGCTTCGCGCGATCGAGCCGCGCGCGGGTGCGAAGCTCGTGTGGCGTCGCGCCGAACAGCGCGGTGAACGCGCGGATCATGTGGAACTGGGACAACCGCACCGTGCGCGCGATCGCGGCGACGTGCTCGTCGGTCGTGGTCAGCAGCTCGCGCGCGCGGACGAGTCGGTCAAACGTGGCGGGCGCGATCAGCACACACACATCATAGCTACCGGTGCTCGATCCAGCGCAGCTTGATCGCGTTGACGATGTTCGGCTTCGAGCGGTCGCGTTGGAGTCTCGTCTTTGTGCCGCAGTCCGCCGCGGCCGTCGTAGCGGCGGCGACGAGCAGGAGCATGGCGACGGCCAAGCGCATGGGCCGCATCATCTCTGTGATGGCGGCGACGTCATGCCGTGGCGGTGCAGAACCTCGAGCACGGCATCGCCGAGGCAGTCACGACCAGTGGAGCAGCACCTTGCCGGTGGCCTGCTTGGTCTCGAGGTACGCGTGCGCGGCCGCGACCTCCTTCGCGTCGAAGACCTTGCCGACGTGCGGCCGGAGCTGCATCGCGGGGATGGCGGCCATCGACGACGTCAGCCGTTCGATCCACGTCGGGTCCTGGAGGATGTGCAGCGCATTGAGCGCGTAGACCCCGGTGTTCGCATCGAACAGCTTCAGGACCGAGATCCGCGGCGTTCGCAAGAGAGCGCTCGCGATCTTGATGTAGCTGCGCTTGCCGTTCTTCGTCATCGACGACATGCCGAGGCAGATGATCCGGCCCGTCATCCCGAGCCGCTGGCGCTGCCACTCGATCGCGGCGCCGCCCGACGAGTTGATCACCAGGTCGTAGCCGCGCAGCGTCGCGTCGGCGTGGAATTCCTCGACGGTGTACGCGGTCGCACCGAGCTCTTCGATGAACTTCTTCTTGTGCGGGCTCGTGGTCAGCCCGACGACCTCGGCACCGACATGGCGGGCCATCTGGATCGCGAGCACGCCGACGCCACCGGTCGCGGGCTCGATCAAGATCCGATCGCCTTTGCGAATGCGCGCCATCTCGAACAGCGCGAGCTGCGCGGTGAAGTAGTTCACGGGCAGGGCCGCGCCGGCCTCGAGATCGATGCCGTCCGGCAGCTTGAACACCTGGCGCGCCGGCAGCGTCACGTGCGACGCGTAGCCACCGAAGTAGGTGCCGGCGACGACCTCGTCGCCCTTCTTGACGTCCCGCACGTTCTTGCCGACCGCGGTGACCTTGCCGGACACCTCGTAGCCGGGCACGAACGGCTTCTTCGGCGCATCGGGATAGAGTCCGAGCCGCATCTGGATGTCGGCGAAGTTGATGCCGGAGTACGCGACGTCGATCGCGACCTCGTCATCGGCCGGCAGCTTCGGCATCACCTCGTGGAAGGCCATCGCGGTGGCAGGGCCGTACTTCTCGATCTGGATCGATTGATAGCTCATATGTTCTAAACTTTCGCAGTGGGGATGGCGAGAGCCGCACGCAAGGTCGCGAGGCCTTCTGGATCGACGGAGCACGTCAGCTGCTTACCCTCACGCTGGGTCGTGATCAGGCCTGCGTCGGTGAGCTCCTTGACGTGATGCGAGACGGTCGGGGCGCCGAGATCGAGCCCGGCGAGCAGCTTTGCGAGGAAGCAGTCGTGAACGCGACCCTTCGCGAGGTCGAGCTTGCTCTCATCGAGCAGGTTCATGAACAGGCGCAGCCGATTCGGGTTCGACAGCGCGCGGAACATCCGAGCGAGCACGTCCAGGTCGTCCTTGGGCACGACCACTCAGTACGATAGTTGTCGAACTATCGCAAGAGCAAATCGAACGGCTACCGGTTCGTGGGCACGTAGCTCAAGTACTTCCGCACCGATGGCCGAGCCCACTGGCCGAGCGCGTACTCCGCGAGCCGCGCCGGGAGCGGATCTTCGTTCGCGATCAAGCGCATCAGCGCGAGCGCCAGGTCGGCGTCCGCGATCGACCACGCGCCGAACAAGTGCGACGCACCCGTCGGTAACAGCTGCTCGGCGACCCCCACGAGCTCGGCGGCATGCTCGCGCGCCTTCTCGGTCAGCGGCGTGCGCACCGGGCGCTGGAACACCGACGTCGTCGGCCGCTCCTCGCGCAGCGGCAGGAGCGATGTGCGCAACCACGACATGACCTGGCGGGCCCGGGCGCGCGGCATCGGCTCGGCCGGCAACAGCTGCGGCGTCGGGAACGTCTCGGCGAGGTACTCGGTGATCGCGCTCGACTCGGTCAACCACAGATCGCCGTGCACGAGGCACGGCACCTTCGGCAACAAGGCCTTACGCGACAGGTTCGCGGCGAGCGCCGTTGGGATCGGTAGCGGCAGGAGCTCGAGCTTGTAGCGCTTGCCGAGCTCCTCGAGCGCGACGAGTACGTGGAACACCCAAGGGCTCACCCACTGCGATTCGCCATAGAGCGTCAGTTCGGTCATCCGGCCACCCGCGGCCGAGTATGCCACCTCACCAACCTTACTCGCTCGCGGATGCGAGCCCGTCCTCCATAGTGGAAGTGTGTCGACGCCCCGAGGCGCGTCGGTTCCGCACCCGGAGCCGCACTTCGCCGGCAATGCTCGGTTCGAGCTCAAGCAAGTCCTTGGAGCGGGCAGCATGGGCGTGGTCTACGAGGCCTACGACCACGAGCGCGCGATGTCGGTCGCGCTCAAGACCGTGCACGCGCTCGACGCCGATGCGCTGTATCGCCTGAAGACCGAGTTTCGCGCGCGCGCGGATCTCGAGCACCGCAACCTCGTGCGGCTCGGCGAGCTGCTCCACGAGGACGGCCATTGGTTCTTCACGATGGAGCTCGTCCAGGGCTGGCCGTTCCTCGATTGGGTCCGCTCCGCGGCGATCGGTGTCAGCCCGGAGGACTCGGCGCGCGCGATCGAGATCCGGTTGCGCGACTGCGTGCGCCAGCTCGCGTCGGGGCTCGACGCGATCCATCGCAGCGGCAAGGTCCACCGCGATCTCAAGCCCTCGAACGTGCTCGTCACGGCGAAGGGTCGCGTCGTGATCCTCGACTTCGGCTTGGTCAGCGATGTCGCGCCGAGCCAGCGCAGCGCGGGCTACGACGTCGTCGGCACCGCGGCGTATATGGCGCCCGAACAGGCGCGCACGCCGCAGGTGACCGCCGCTGCGGACTCGTACTCCGTCGGCGTGATGATGTACGAAGCGCTCGCCGGTGGCTTGCCGTTCGACGGCGCACCGCTCGAGATCCTCATCCGCAAGCAACAAGAGGATCCGCCGCCGCCACCGCCGAGCGAGCTCGCGACCCTGTGTAGCGAGCTGCTCAGCCGCGATCCGGAGAGCCGGCCGACCGCAGCCGCGATCGTCGCGCGGTTGTCGTCACGCGCGCTGACCGAGGAGCGTCCACCCGCGTTCGTAGGCCGCGCAGCGGAGCTCGGCACACTCGATGCGGCGCTCGACGAAGTCACCGCCGGCGCGACGATGACGGTGTTCATCGAAGGCGAGAGCGGCATCGGCAAGAGCGCGCTCGTGCGCAGCTTCGTCGAGCGCGTCGAGGACCACCGCCAGGGCACGCTGACGTTCGCGGGCCGCTGCTACGAGCGCGAGTCGGTTCCGTTCAAGGGCATCGACGGCGTGGTCGACGCCCTCGCCCGCGAGCTGTTGCGCCGCCATCCGGTCGACGTCGCGCTGCTGCTCACGGACGAGGTCGAGGCGCTCGCGCGCGTGTTCCCGGTGTTACGCCGGGTCCCCGCGATCGCGCGGATGCGCGTGCCGCGCCCGGCATCGCCCGTCGAGCTCCGGTCGCGCGCATTCCGCGGCCTCCGCGCGTTACTCGGTGCGCTCGCGAGCACGACGCCGATCGTGATCGTCATCGACGACGTGCAGTGGGCCGACACCGACTCGATCGCGCTCTTGCGTGACATCGTCCACCCGCCGCACGCGCCACGCGTCCTCGTGATCGTCACGCGCCGGCGCGATGCGGGCGCACGTCCCGATCTTCCGGGCACGGTCCGCACGATCGCGCTCGACCGGCTGTCCGCCGAAGAAGGGCGCGAGCTCGTGGCCCTGATCGCGCCGGATCGCGGGTCCGAGGCCGCGGCGCTCGTCGACGATGCGAACGGCCACCCGATGTTCCTCCAGGAGCTCGCCCGCCACGCGAACGTCCGCGGGACCGGCGCCGCACGCTTCGACGACGCGCTGTGGGCGCGGATCTCGCGGATGGAAGATCGTGCGCGTCGCGTGCTCGAGATCGTCGCCATCGCCGGCGCACCGCTGCCGCAAGGCGTGGTCGGCCAAGCGCTCGAGCTCGAGCCGCCGCAGCTTCAGAAGGCGCTCGGTGCTCTGCGCGGCACGTCGCTCGTCCGCACGGGCGGCACGCGCGCGAGCGATCCGGTCGAGCCGTATCACGATCGCGTCCGTGAGGCCGTGGTCGCACGCGTGCCGCCGCAGCGCCGTCGGCGCTATCACGAGCGGCTCGCGACCGTGCTCCTGGCGACGAAGATCGCCGATCAGGATCCACTCTCGGCGATCCGCCACCTCGAGGCCGCCGGCGATGTCCTTCGCGCGAGCGAGCTCGCGATGGAGGCGGCGCGTCGCGCCGAGGACACGCTCGCGTTCGAGCTCGCGGCCGCGCTGTGGAGCCAGGCGCTCCGGCTCGGCAAACACGACGACGACGAGCATCGCCGGATCCTGATGCGCCGCGCCGAGGCACTCAGCAACGCGGGACGCGGTCCGGACTCGGCGTTCACGTTCCTCGCCGCGGCCGAGCGTGCGAACGCCGAGACCGGCTTTCAATGCCGGCGGCGCGCCGCCCACGAGCTGTTGGTCTCGGGCCACGTCCACGAGGGTCTCGAGCTGATCGGCCAGGTGCTCGCCGAGATCGGCGAACGCCTGCCCGCCTCGACCGCCGCCGCGAAGCGCCAGCTCGTGTGGCGCTGGGCCAAGCTCGCGCTGCGCGGGACGCGGTTTCGAGAGCGCCCGCCGAACGCTCGATCGAGCCTCGACGAGCTACGCCTCGACATCATGCGCTCCGCCTCGATCGGTCTGTCGATGGTCGACCTCGTCCCGAGCGCCGCGTTCCAGGCCCGGTCGGTGCTCGTCGCGCTCGACATGGGCGATCCGGGTCGGATCGCGTACGCGCTCGCGTTCCACGCGATGTTCGTCGCGTCGCGCGGCACCCGGATCCCGCACGCGAGAGAGTTGCTCGCGCAATCCAAGCAGCTCGCGATCAAGTGCAACAGCGACTTCTTGCTCAGCTGGAGCCGTACGGGTGAAGGCATCACCGAGTTCTTCTCCGGCCACCACGTCGAGGCGATCCAGATCCTCGACGAGGCCGAGGTTCAGCTCCGCGATCGCTCGATCGGTAGTTATGCCGAGCTCAACCACCTGCGCAACTTCACGCTGTTCGCGCTGCGCCGGATCGGCGCGTACAACGAGCTTCGCAACCGGCTGCTCGAATACACGCGCGATGCGCTGCGCCGCGGCGATCGCTATGCCGCGACGTCGTACGTGTGGTCGTCGAACGTCGTGTGGCTCGCCGGCGGCGATGTCGCGCGTGCGCGCGCAGACCTCGAGTCGGTGACCTGGTCGGATCCCGAGCGCGGCCTGCATCTCCAGCACTGGTTCCACGTCCGCGCGCTCGCCGAGATCGCGTTGTACGAGGATGATCAAGTCGCGCTCGAGCGCCTCGGCCCGATGTTACGGCCGTTCCTCGGCGCCGCGTTCGGACACGTCGAAGCGATCGCGACGGAGACTCGCTACCTGCTCGCGAGGTTCGCGATCCGGCGCGGCGATGCGAAGGCGACGCGCAAGGAGATCGCGCCCCTGCGCCGGGTGAAGGTTCCCTACCTGCGCGCGTTCGTCCGCCTGGTGCTCGCCGGCGCGGACGTGCTCGACGGTCGCGTCGATGCGGCGCGCGAAGCGATCGGCGGTGCGATCGCGGATGCCGAAGCATGTCGGATGACCGGCTTCGCCGCGCTCTCCCGCCGCCGGCTCGCGGAGCTCCAAGGCAGCTCCACGAGCGAGCCCGATGCCGCGCTCGTCGCGCTCGGCATCGTCGACGTCGAGCGGTTCGCGCGGGTGTTCGCGACGTGGCCTAGAGGCCGCTGATGCAGGTGTTATACGCGTCGTCGTGCGTGAAGCCGCACTCGCCGGTCGCCTGGCGCTCGCACGTCGCGGCCTGATCGCAGGCGTACTCGGGCTGCCAGAGGCAGGTCGTGATCACACCTTCCTGCGCCGAGCACACCTCGCCGGAGCAGCCGCCGCGGTAGCACGGCAGATCGGCGGGCACGCGGTGAAACGCCGCGGTCGCGGTGCGGCCCTTCATCGAGCTCGACACGCTGAACCGATCGCCCGCGATGATCGTGCCGAACGGGCTCGCGATCTCGTCGTCGAACGCGCTGATCTCGCGCTCGCTGAGCTGCGCGAGCGACCAATCGATCGCCGCGATGTTCGCGGTGTACGAGTTGTCGAGCGAGTGCTCCTTCATCGTGGGGCACGGCGTCGTGATGCAGCGGACGCCGCTCGGCGTGATCTTCGCGAACACGCCGCTCGCGACCGAACCGCTCTCCGCGAGCCACGCCTCGGTCACCACAAAACGGTACGCGCTGCCGTGCTTCGCGAACCGGCCGCGCACGACCGCGGGAACACCGGCGCCGCCGGCCGCATCGGTCACCTTCGTGGACGATGCAGCGGTGAGGTTCGCTTCCGACCAGTCGAGCGTCGGCACCGTGCAGCTCGCCTTGGTCGCGCCGTTCGCGCACACCGTCGTGCTGCGGTTGATGCGTGCGAGGCTGTAGCCGCCGCTCGCCGTGTGAAGTTGGAAATACGTGTAGACGCCGTCGGTCGCTGCGTCGGCCTTGCCCGCGACCCCGTCGTCCGTCGTCGATTCACCGGCGAGGTCGTCCCCGACATCCGCCGCACATGCACTGCCGAGAGCCACGACCGCCACTAAGAGAGTCTTCATAGGTGGGGCGCTTTACCCGAAGTGGGCCTATGTAGGCAAGCCCCGCACCTCGCTCTTGTAACCCATCGAATCTCCTCGGCGGGATCGTTCGATCCATGCGACCGGCATCGTCTCCGCGAGCTGGAACCCGATCACGCCGCCGCGGTCGACCCCGATCACACCTGCGCTACCGCCGGTAAGCCTTGCGAGCTCGCGAAGCTCGGCGATGATCGCCGCGCGCAGATCCGCTTCGTCGAGCGCGGTGCGGGCTGCGATCGAGCGGGTCAACGCGACGCGCAAGATCGCTTCGCCATCGCCCGTCGCGGACAGCGCGAGGTTCGCGTCGGCCCACGTGCCGGCGCCGGGAACCGGCGAGTCCCCGACGCGACCCGAACGCTTGCCGACGATGCCGCCGGTGGAGGTCGCCGCCGCGAACCGACCGTCGCGATCGCGAGCGACCGCACCGACCGTGCCGCCGGTCTTCGATCCGAGCTTCGCGGCGAGCCGGGCACGGGCTCGATCGGTGATCAACGAGCCCGCAGGCGCGGGCGTGATCCCGACCTCGGCCGCGAAGCGCCACGCCGCGGCGCCGGCGAGGATCGCGTGCTCGTTCGCATCGAGCACCGCACGCGCGAGCGCGATCGCGTTACCGAGGTCCGGAACCGCGGCGACCGCGCCAACCCGATGCGTGGCGCCGCACATGATCGACGCGTCGGTCTCGACCGTGCCGTCGCGCGTGAGCGCCGAGCCGCGTCCCGCGTTGAATTCCGGATCGTCCTCGAGCACGCGTACGGCCGCGACCACGGCGTCGAGCGCCGGTCCACCGGTTGCGAGGATCGCATCGCCCGCGGCGGCCGCGGCGCGCACGCCGTCGCGCAAGCGTGCGTGGCGTTCCGGCTCGACCGCACCGGCACCGCCGTGGACGATGATCGCGGTCATGGCTCGGGCGGCGCCGCGGCGGCGCAGCGAAACCCGATGATCGGCGTACGGAGGTTCGGCGGCCGGCCGTGTCGACCCGCGCCGCGGCCGACGCCGCCGTAGTCCTCGAACGCCGAGCCCTTGACCGTGCGCTTGTTGCCGGAGAACGGCGTCGACGTCCACTGGAACACGTTGCCCGCCATGCCGAGCACACCGTACGGGCTCGCACCGTTGGTGAGCTCGCCGACGGGGACCGTGTCGCCCGGACCTTTGACCGCGCTGTTCAGCTTGTCGGGCTCGTACGCGTTGCCCCACGGATACGCGAGCCCGTCGTCGCCGCGCGCGGCTTTCTCGAACTCCAGCGCCGTTGGCAGACGCCGAGGCTCGCCGACTTGCTTGCCGCGCCAAGCGCAGTACGCGGCCGCTTCGTCGTAGGTGACGAGGACGACCGGATGATCGAGCTTGCCCTGCGGCGGCAGGTTGTCCTTCCACACGAACCGCGACACGACGGTCGCGAAGTCTTGCGCGAGACCCTGTGCTTTCCACGCGGCTTCATCGATCGCCGGTGCGCGTGCGCCGCCCGAAGCGACGAATTCGGCGTACTGGCTCTGCGTGACCGGCATCAGATCGATCCGATACGCGAGCAGGTGCTCGAGGTGGCGATCGTCTTCGCCCTCGAACCAGTTGTCGTCGCGCGCGGTGTCCTTGTCCGCCGTCGCCTTGAAGTCGTCATACGCCGCGGCGCGCTCTTCGGGGGTCGAGCCCGCAACGAATTGGCCGGCGGGAATCGTCACCATCTGTGCATCGGCTGCGAGCGACAGCGGCGCGCTCGCGGCACTCGGATGCACCGGCGCGGGCGACGAGCACGCGGCGACGATCGTGATGAACAGCGACGTGGAGCGACGCATCATGGGGGCGCGGGCGTTGCGGCGGCCTTCGCCGTGATCCGCGCGAGCTCTGAAAGGTACTCTGGATCTCCGTCGAGCGCGCGCGCATCGAGCGCGATCGACGCGATCGCCGGCGACAGCCTCTGAATCGCGCCGGTACGATCTTCGAGCATGCGTGCGACACGGGGGTGCTGCGTCAAGTCGACAACCACGACGGAAGAGAACACCGCGTTGCCGCGCGAACCGCGCAACACCGACGTCGCGAACACGAACCGGCCGTCTCTCGACCACACCGGTCCGCTCTCGTCGGTCAACCGGACATCGACGAGCGCGGCCGCATCGCCGTGGCGCGGCATCACCCACAGCTCGCCATCGAGCATGCCGGCGTGCTCGGCCGGGCGCGAGAACGCGATCTGCGTGCCGTCGGGTGACAGCGCGGGCGACGCGTCACCTGGACCGTCGGTCAGCTTTTCGATCGTGCCATCGGGCGCGCGCGCTTCGAGATGACTGTCGACGCTATTGTCGGCGAGCGCGTGGACCGACGCGTAGACGATCGTGCCGTCGCGCGCCACGCTCGGCGTGACCTCGTGACCGTCCGCCGACGTCAGCCGATTCGGCTCGCCGTGCGCGCGACCGTTGCGATCGATCGCGAGCTCGTAGAGATCGAAGTTGCCGTGCGCGCGGGTCGAAGCGAACACGATGCCGCTGCCATCCGGTCGCCACGTCGGGTGGCTATCGAGGAACTTCACGCCACGCGTGAGCGGCGTCGCGATCGCATCGGGCTGGACCGGCGCGATCCACAAGCTGGTCTCCGAAAAATCGCGACCGCGACTGGAAGCGAATACGACCCAGCGCCCATCGGGCGAGATCGCCGGATCCTCATCGCGGACCATGCCCTCGGCGGCGCGGACGAGCTCGAACTGGCGATCGCCGTGCTCGTCGATGCCGACGAGATGGATGCCTTGATCGCCGCGCTCCGCGAGGACGATCGCGACGCGCTCGACGACCGGAGTGGCGGCGCGCGGCGGCGGCGACGCACAGCCACCGCACGCGATCGCAAACGCGAGAAAGCTCCGCACGCGCGAAGCTTACTTGATCGATGCGCGCCACCCATGCGGCGCGAGCGCGCGCCGAAACATCGGCTCGCTACGCGCCAGTAGAGCCGGTTACGGCTTCTTGTCGGTCGCAGCAGGCGCAGCAGGCGCAGCAGCCGCAGGCGCTTCAGCCTTCGGCGCCGGCTGCTCTTCGGCAGCCGCCGTCTTGTGCTTCTTGGTGAGGTTGGACATGTTCATGTCCTTCGTATAGTCCTTATGCTCGGGCTCGACGCCGGCATAGATGCCGACGAGGAGAACGAACAGGCCGATCGCGGCAATGGCACCCATCATGGTGGCCTTGCTCTGCGACTCCTTCGCGTGCTGCTCGTAAACGACGAAGGTTTGTTCCTGCTCACGTGGCCAGGACGAGAAGTCCATGTAACTCATCAAATCCTCCGGTCGATTCGAACGGTAGAAGAGAAATCAAAAGCCTGCAATCGAATCAACCGTTCGGGTGTCTAGACATCAGGCCCCAGTGGGCCGTGGCGTCGTATGACAACGCACAGCGGGTTCGGTTCCGGAATTCTGACGATCTGCGCGGCCATGATCTCGCAGGGTTGCACCGCGCGTAGCGAGGCCGGCCCCGAATCCCACCCACTTACACGGGATCCCGTGTCCGCCCGACCCTCAAAAACCGAAGGCAGCGGACCCGAGGTGTGTCTGGGGCTGACCGACAAGGGCATCTTCGCGGACCTCGATCCGAAGGTGCAGCTCGCCCTGCCCGCGAAGCTCGCCGCCGACCGGGTGACCGCGGAGATCGACGCCACCCATGCGGTCCTCGTGCTCTCGATCGACGGCTTCCCCCGCAAGGCGTACCCACTCGACGGCACCGCCCTCCTGAAGGTCGGCGCCCACGAGCTCCATCTCCGGACCGGCGATCGCGACGAGCTCCAACCGCTGCTCGCCGACGCGCGCATCACCACGGGCAAAGCCGCGCACGATCGCGACGACGATGGAATCCCGGATCCGCTCGACATCTTGATCGGCGCGAAGAAGACCGTGCTCAACGCCGATGCGTACACGCCGGAGGCCGAGGACTACATCTCGATGCGCTATCCCGGTGGCGACGTGCCGCGCACGATCGGCGTGTGCACCGACGTGATCATTCGCGCGGTGCGCAACGCCGGCATGGATCTCCAGAAGGAGCTCCACGAGGACATCCGCACGGCGCGCCGCGCGTATCCGATGGTGAAAGGCAGCGGCGATCCGAGCATCGATCAACGGCGCGTCGGCACGCTGCTGCCGTTCTTCAAGCGCCACTGGGAGCAACACACCGCGAAATTCGATGACCCGAGTGATCCGCTTCGCCCCGGCGACGTGATCTTCATGGACACGTTTCCCAGTAAGCCCGGCCCCGATCACATCGGCATCCTCAGCGATCGCGTCGACGATCAAGGCCTCCCGTTCGTGATCAACAACTGGACCGACGGCACGACGACCGCCGAAATGGATTTGCTGACGTTCGTGCCGGTCCTGTACCGGTTCCGCCTGCCCGCTTGAGCATCTGCTACCCTTGCCGGCGTGAGGCTGAGCGTTGCGCTGGCGCTGCTCGTGGCGACCGCCACACACTCGCGCGCGCAACCGGCCGACGACTCCAAGCCGAGTTATCACGCGTCGGTCGACCGCGTCGATCTCGAGCCCGCGTCGATCGGTGGCTACCGGCTCCGCGTCTATCTCTCGGCGCTGTCGCTCCAAGGCCAGCTGCTCGACCTCACCGATCCCAAATCGATCCGGCTGTACCTCGGCGCGTCCGAGAAGAAGCTGCCGTTCGCACTCGGTAGCTACGGCGCGACCGACGCCGAGACCGAGATCATCGTGCTCGTCCAGGCGACCGGCGACTTCGCCGACGCGCTGCCGCAGATCGCGGACTCGCTCGAGCACGTGATGTTCGATCACCTGAGAGGCGACGTGAAGGTGGCGATCGTGATGTTCGGTGAGGGCGCGGGCACGCCGAAGCTGACCGGCGTCAAGGCGATGAAGGGCAAGGTCGCGCTCACGAGCGACAACTCGGCGTCCGATCCGGTGCTGCTCGATGCGGTCGAGCGTTCGCTGATGGCGTTGAAGAAGGCGAAGCCCGAGGTCGAAGGCCGCCCGCAGCGCAAGATGATCGTCGTGATCGGCGACGGCCGCGATACCTCCGGCGATCACGATCGGGTGACGCGGATCGGCAACCGCGCGGCGAAGGAAGGCGTGCGGATCCACTCGCTCGCGTACTCGCCCGCGGATCTGCGCCGCCCGTTGCTCGTCCTCGGCGAGCTGTCCAAGCGATCGTTCGGCACCTTTCGCTGGCCCGGCCAGGGCCGCAAGCCGATCGCCGAGACCTGGAACGACGCGTTCAAACAGCTCACCGACGAGGTGCTGAAGCAGAACGTGATCACGTTCTTCGCGAGCGCGGATGACGACGTCGCGGGCAAGAAGCTCCACATCGTGTTGTCAGGTCGCACCGAGGCCACGTCGAACGAGGTCCGCGTGCCGGAGCAAGCGACCTGCGATGGCGTCGTCTGCGACGGCTACTGCGCCGACGACAAGTGCGTGACCACGGCGAGCGGTGGCCACACCGGCGCGGCGATCCTGCACTGGGTGCTGATCATCGGTGGCGTGCTCGTCGGCCTCGTCGTCGTGCTCGCGTTCATCGGCTGGTTGCTGACGAAGCGGCAAGAGCGCGCGCAGCAGCCCGCGATGCCCGCCATGTTCCCAGGTGCGCCGCCGGCCTCTTATCCGCCGGCCGCATATCAGAGTAGGCCACCACAAGCGGGCTTGCTTCCGAACGGCCGACCGATTCCCGGCCTGCTCGTGATGAGTGGACCGCGCACCGGCGAGCGGATGATCTTGCGCAACGGCTTTCTCGTCGGCGGCCAACCAGCAGCCGACTTCCAGATCCAGGACGGCTACACGTCGAGCAACCACGCGCAGTTCACGATGGATCCGAACGGCAACTGCATGGTGATCGACCTCGGCTCCACGAACGGCACGTTCATCAACGGGATGCAGATCACACAACAAGCGCTGCAGCACGGCATGACCATCAAGATCGGCGCCACCGAGCTAAGGTTTTTGACAGAATGAGCGCGAGGACCGCGGAGCTACAATGAGGATCCATGGGTGGTGTTAGGCCCTCGGGCAACTTGATCATCGGCGGTCAGACGTTCAAGACCGACGCGCCGATCGTGACGTGGCGCGAACCTCCCTACTGGGACGCGACGCGCGAGGTCTGCATGATCACGGAGACCGATCCGGGCGTGCTCACCCCGGGCAACAAGAACTACTGCGTCGGTGGCGTGCCCTACGGCAAGCTGCCGCTCGGCCCGTACACGAAGCGCTACTCGCTGCGTCCGCGGCTGCGCCACTTCGCGAACAACCCGCCGTACGAGGCGGTAAAGGCGTCGATCCGTCAGTTCGTCGTCCATCACGACGGCTGCAACACCGCCGACATGTGCTTCTCGGTGCTGCAGAACGAGCGCGGCCTCTCGGTCCACTTCCTGCTCGATAACGACGGCACGATCTATCAGACGATCGATCTCGGCCTGATGGCCTATCACGCGTCGGAGTGGAACATCGATTCGATCGGAATCGAGATGTGCAACAAGGGCGACGCGATCGCGTTCCCGAACTGGTACTCGAGCGGCAAGTACGGCCCGAAGCGCGACATCAAGAACATCAAGATCAACAACCACACGATCCGCGCGTACGACTACACGCAGCAGCAGAAGGACTCGTTCGACAAGCTGTGCCGCGCGCTCCAGCGCCTGCTGCCGAACCTGCCGGCGGAGTTTCCGCAGCAATCACCCGGCAAGCAGCACTGGGGCACGATCCCGAAAGATCAGTCGATGCGGTTCGCGGGCTACATCGGCCACTACCACCTGTGGGACCAGAAGTGGGATCCGGGCCCGTTCGAGTTCGAACCGTTCTGCAGGAGGCTGCGCGGATCGTTCTGCTATCCGGTGTTCCCGAGGGGCGAGCCGAAGAAGGACCAGGAGCGCCCGGTCATCCCCGAGCAGTCCGACGAGCTCAAAGACGATGCGAGCGAGCTCTACAAGGCGAACGAGTCGCGCGCCGACGGCGGGTACTTCCCGGTCGGGCCGTGGGGCGAGTCACGGCTGTGGCACGGCGGTGTTCACCTCGCGACGAAGCAAGACGCGCCGGTATTCGCGCCGTTTCCGGGCCGGCTCGTCGCCGCGCGGATGGGCAAGCAGAGCGCGATCGGCTCGAACAACTTCGTCCTCTTGCGCCACGACATGAGCCTCGGCTCGTCGCACGTCCAGTTCTACTCGCTCTACATGCACCTCGGCGACGAGCTGATCGCCGACAAGCCGGTCGCGTGGACCCAGAAGTCCGAGGCGTGGAAGGCCGCAAAGGCCGGCGACGTGGTGCTGCTCGACGAGCCGATCGAAGCCGGTTCGACGATCGGCCGGGTCGGCCGCGCGGGTCCTGCCGACCTCGCGAAGCCGCAGCTTCACGTCGAGTTCTTCGCGACGAGCGAGCTGTTCGCCGGCATGCCAGGCGCGAGCGTGTGGACCGTCGTCGACGGAACCTCGGGCGGTCGGTTCTGCGACGCGAAGCAGATCGACGACGCGATCGATTCGAACAAGGACGGCATGCTGTCGAAGGCCGAGCTGTCGACGTTCTACTCGAGCGGCGGCGGCGCCGAAATGCGCTACCTCGTGCCCCTGTTCGTGTCGGAGTGGACGTTCGAGCCGAACTGGGCCCAGGAGCTGCGCGTACCGAAGGACTTCAAGAAGTACAAGCCGGCCGACATCGACGAGATGGTCGCGAACCAGATCACGCCCGGGCTGTGGTGGGACGCGACGGTCGCGACCCACTGCCGGCTGCCGCCCGACGGCATCGTCTATCACTATCACCCGGTCGCGTTCCTCGCGTGGTTCAACCAGCAGCTGCTCGACGCCGCCGCGACGACCGATCCGAACGCGAAGATCGATACCAAGGACACGCGCGAGGTGCCCAAGGGCATCAGCGACGACTTCGGCGACAAGGACGGGTCGACGATGCGGTCGTCGGCGGATGTCGCCGAGGATCCGTGCAACAAGAAGCTCCTGCTCAACGACCTGGTCCAGGGCTTCGACGCACCGGAGTGCACGCCGTGACCGACAAGAAGTCGGTGTGGAAGGCGCCGACCCGACGCGCGTTCGTCGCGATGCTCGGGCTCGGCGCGGCCGCGCTCGCGACGGTGAAGCTCGACGGCCGGCGCACCAAGCGCACCGCCGATAGCGAACCGGCGCCCGCACTGCCGACCCGCTGGATCGGCCACTGCTAGCATTTTGAAGCGGATCCCCGGGGGGTGGGCTCGCGCGGTTGTTGTAATGTGCGCGCATGTCACTTCGCCGGTTGATCACGATCCTGGGTGCCACGGTGGTCGCGACGGGCAGCCTCGTCGCTGCCGCACCGTCGAAGTCGAAGAAGAAGCCGGCGCCGGTCGCGCCCGCGAAGGACACCACCCCGACGCCCGCAGGTGGCGCCGGTGGTACGGGTAGCGGCGCGACGGGGGCCGGTGGCTCGGGCGACGCGGCCGGCTCCGCGGTCCAGCCGATCGAGGACACGCCGCCGTCGGATATGAACGGCGTCGACGAGAACCCTGACAACCCGCACGCGATGACGAACCAGGAGCCGAAGGCCGCGGTCGCGCCGGTCGCGAAGAAGACGACAGGGTATCCGGTCCAAGAGGTGCTGCGCCCGATCACGCTGCCGCAGAACATGTCGGAAGTGTCGATCGCGCCGCACATGCAGGTCTCGCCGTTCTTCGCGTCGGACGCGGTCCACGCGCGCTACGGCATCACGTCGCAGGTCCAGCTCGGCCTGACATACGTGTACTTCGGCGCGTGGGATCAGCACGCGATCGACACGGCGCTGCCGTCGAAGACGAAGTTCCACAGCGGCAAGGCGTTCGGCATCGACCTCACGGTCCTGGTGCAGAACTGGCTCGCGGTGCGGGTCGGCGTGCCGTTCTACATCAGCCCCGGCGCGTTCGGGCTCCAGATCGGCGCGCCGATCAAGTTCACGTTCGGCGACAAGTTCGCGCTCGGCGGCCTCGATGACCTGTTGAACATCCGGCTCTCGAAGTTCGCACCGAGCCTGACAAACGAGGAAGAGAACGCGATCGGCGTCCAGAACAACTCGACGAACACGCAGCAGTCGAACGGCCACTTGCGGTTCTCGTTCTACGGCGAGTACCAGCACGACGAGAGGCTCGCGTTCATCGGTCGGATCGGCATCGACTCCGACCTCGGCGCGACGAGCGGCGGTGGTGGCGCGGGTACGAACGGCGCGGCCGGCACGCAGACGTTCATCCGCGCGGGGCTCCAGTACTCGCCGCGGCACTACTTCGACATTGGCGGCAGCCTCGGCTGGGATGACCTCGCGACGCTGGGCTCGTTCGGACCGCAGCTCTTCCTCGCGCTGCGGATCTGATCAGTCGACGCCGGCGTCGTGTGGCGCGGCCACCGAACCGGATCCCGTGCCCTCTGACTTCGGCCCGTCCTTCGGGATGATCTCGAACGCCCTGACGCCGACGAGCTGACCTCCGATCGTCCAGGTCTCGCACGTCCACTTGCCGAGTGGATTCTTCGGCATCGCCGCGGGTTCGAGCTCGCTGCGAAATACGATGCCGTCGCCGTCGCATGCGAACCGCGTCGGAGTCTGGCGCGAGACCTCGGTGCCGCCGTGCACCCAGACGTGGACGACTGGCTCCTTCAAGCCACCGGGCTCGCGCAACAACGAGCCACAGCGCAGCTTGTCGAGCTGATCGACCCGGATCTGATGCTTGCTCGCCGGCAAGCACTCGTACTCGCCATAGCTACCGTGACCGACCGAGGTCTCCGGCATCGCGAGTGGAGCCGGCGGAATCAACGCGCGCCCGTACCACACCGCTCCGAGGAGCGCACCGGTCATCACGAGCGTGAGGATCGCGCCTTGTGGCGACAGCACCGAGCGTAGCGAGAACGACAGCAGTGCGACCGCGGCGGGCGTCGCGGCACCAGCGATGATCAGGCCAGTCGCGTGATCGCAGCCGACGACGAGCGGCAACAGCACGTTGAGCAGCGCGAACATCGCGAGCCCGTAGATGCCCGACGCGAGCCAGCGCCGCTCCATCACGAAGTGATCGAACACCAGGTCCATCGTCGACAGCACCGCGCAGATCAACAGCAGCGGCGCGAGCCACCAGTTCCACGACTTGAACGACCAGGTCGCCGACGACGCGTAGATCGGCGTGAGGAAGAAGAACATCTGCTGGTAGAACTGCTTGATCACGTAGTTCGTCGCGACCCGGATGCCCTTGCGCGCGAACGTCTCTTGCTCGCGGCGATTCGCGGGTCCGACGATGAAGCGCAACGCGATGAACAGCAGCGTCCACGACGCGAACAGCGCGATCATGACCTTGTCGGCATGCGCGAGGCCCGCGCGCGCGAACAGCATGACGCCGACGCCGAAGCTCAGCGCGAACCCGGAGTGCAGCCACCAGATCTTGCGCAGCACCTTCTTGAGCGTGCTCGGTGGCGGCGCCGCTGGATCCGATGCTGCTTGACCCACAGCCCATTCTATCAGCGCTAGTGCGCGGCTGCGATCAGCTCCCGGAAGCGCTCGAGCGCGAGCTCGATCTTCGCCATCGGGGGGCCGAATGAGAAGCGCAGATGGCGGCGGAACCGCGATGCGCGCCCACCTCGACGCTTACCGGGATCGACGTCGAAGAACTCGCCCGGCACGGTGATGACCTGTTTGTCGAGCGCCGCCTTGAAGAAGCTCATGCCGTCGCTGATCGAAGGGGGTAGATGCTGCGCCGATGCCCACACGTAGAACGTGCCCTCCGGAGGTAGATCGATCGTGAAGCCGAGATCGCGCAGGCCGTTCCACAGCTTCGCGCGCTTCTTGCCGAACTCGGCCTGGATCG
>JBDUAS010000554.1:0-2611 GCA_040004535.1 Deltaproteobacteria bacterium | reverse complement strand
GTCTGGTACAAGTACCGGATGTTCGGCGACTGGCAGTGGGTTTCCATCGCCATCCTCGTCGGATACTGGGCGTTCCCGTTCATCTTCTTGATGTCGCGGTGGACCAAGCGGATCGTGCCGTCGCTCGTGTTCTTCAGCGTGTGGCAGCTCGTGTTCCACTGGCTCGACATGTACTGGAACGCGATGCCGTCCTACGACTGGACGACCGTGACGCACGGTGGTTCGACGCTGGTCGAAGGCCCGCTGATGAACCAGATCGCGCTCCACCACGTCGGCTTCACGCCGGTCGACATCACCGTGTGGCTTGCCTTGATCGGCGTGTTCCTCGTCGGTGTCGGTCGCAACCTGACCGGTAACCTGATCCCGATCAAGGATCCCACCCTCGGGCTGTCGCTAGCCCACGAGCAGTTGTAGGAGCCGTCATGTCAGGACCCAAGCGCAATCCCGACAGCCTCAACACGATCGGCGTGGTCGTCGTCGGTATCTGCGGCGCCGTGATGGTCTACGTGTCCATCACCGCGTTGCAGGCCTTCTACATGAACGACACGTCCGAGCTCCAGACCATGCAGGACTACGGCGGTCAGGACACGACCGCGAAGTCCCACAAGGCCGAGGAGATGCGGAACATCAACGAGCCCGAGATGGGCACGCCGTCGATCACGATCGACAAGGCGATGGACCTCGTCGTGAAGGACACGAAAGAGGGTCGTGTGAATCACCTCGTTCCTGCCGTGCAGATCGGTGAGAACGGCCAGGCGTTCAAGCCGAAGGCGACGGAAGTCGCGCACGGTGGTGCGCCGGAGCTCCTCGTGACGACGGCACCGCCGGCTCCCGCCGGAACCGGATCCGGATCCGCGAACCCGAACCCGCCGTCGAGCGGCGCGGGCGGTGGTCCCGGCAACGGCTCGGCAGCCGTGACCGGTGGCCAGGTCGACAACACGGGCGTCAACACCACGCTGCACACGACCGGTTCGCCGGCCGACAAGACCCAGCCCGTCGCCGGGGCCGGTGGCGCACCCACCGGTGGTGGTCAAGGCTCGGCTCAGCGGCTCGTTCCGAAAACTGGTTCGGGAGGTCATGCGCGGTAGCGCGACACTGATCGTCGCTGTTCTAGCGGCGCTCGGGTCGCGAGCCATCGCGCATCCCGATAGCGAAGCTGCGCCCGTACGCCACCCGCAGGCGGACACACCTGTCGAAAACCGGGTGCTGACCGACCCGGCGTGGAAGGGCGACAAGGTCACCGTGACCGAGAAGCTCGGCTCGCCGGTCCCGCTCGACGCTCGGTTCCGCACCGCGGATGGCAAGCACGTCACGCTCGGCGACGTGATCCGCGGCGACCTGCCCGTGATCCTCACGTTCAACTACTCCGATTGCCCGATGTTGTGCAGCTTGCAGCTCAACGGTCTGTCGACGGCACTGCCGTTGATCGCGGAGAAGCACGACGGAGTGATGTACCGGCCGGGCGCACAGTTCCAGATCGTCACGATCGATCTCGAGCCGGGCGAGCCGCTCGCGAAGATCCAGAAGATGCGCGACAAGTACATCGCGCGCCTGCCGGAGGACCAACGCGAGAGCGCGCGAGCCGGCTGGACGTTCCTCGTCGCGGAGAACCCCGGTGACGGCACCCAGATCGCAAGGGTCGCGAGGTCTGTGGGTTTTTCGTACATGTACATCCCGGAGCGCGCTGAATGGGCGCATCCCGCCGCGTTGATCTTTCTGGCATCGTCGGGCGTGGTGACCCGCTACGTCTACGGGATCGAGTTCCCGCCCGCGATGATGCGCGAGTCGCTGTTCAAGGCGGGCACGCGCGAGCCATCCAGCACCGTCGGGTTTCTCAACCGCTGCTACCACTACGATCCGAATGCGAACAGCCACGCGCATGCCGGCATCGTCGCGTTGCGCCTCGCTGCGGCGGGCGCCATCTTCCTTTTGCTGTCTGCCCTCGGGTTGGCGATGTTCATCAAGCGACATCGCCGGAACGAAGTGAGTGAACCATGAAGCGAGTCCTACCCGTCCTCCTCGCCCTGGCCTTCGCGACCAGCGCGTACGCTCAAGCCCCTGGTGGCAGTGCGGCAGTGCCGACGCCCGCGAATGCCGGCGAGGCCGTACCGAAGGCCGATCCGAACGCCGTTCCGACGAGCGGCTCGAACGCCGCGACCGAGCCCGGCGCCGGCAGCGCGACGAACGGCAGCAACCAGGCGACGACCGGTAGCGCGGGCACGGGCTCCGGTAGCGCCGCGACCGCTGCAAAGGGATCGCAGGCGAGGGCCTGGTACGACGTCCTCGCCGACAAGCCGATCGAGGAAGAGGGCACGTTCTGGCTGCCGAAGGCCGTCAATCAGGCGGCCGACGAGTCGGACATGATGTTCTACGCCGTCCTCGCGCTGTCGGCGTTCTTCTTCCTCGCGATCGCGATCTGCGTCATCTACTTCACGATCAAGTATCGCCACCGCCCGGGTCACAAGCCCGAGCCGAGCGCCGCGCACAACGACGTCCTCGAGATCACGTGGACCGTGATCCCGACGATCATCTGCGTGTTCCTGTTCTGGTACGGCTGGCACTCGTACATCCGAGTCGTCACGCCGCCGAACAAGGCCGTCGAGATCGACGT
>JBDUAS010000073.1:0-28321 GCA_040004535.1 Deltaproteobacteria bacterium | reverse complement strand
TCACCGAGCTCGCCGGGCGCGGCGTCGGCCTCGACGTGGCCAAGCAGCGGATCGAAGCGATGCACGGGTCGATCGCCGTCGCCTCGGAGCGCGGTCGTCACACCACGTTCACGATCGAGCTGCCGACCACCGTCGCTACGATCACGGCGATCGTGGTGTCGTGCTCCGGCGTGGCGTATGCGATTCCATCGGCGAGTGTCGAGCGCGTGGTTCGGGTCGAGCGGTCGGGCGTGCGTCATGCCGACGGCAAGTCGCTCGTCCGGATCGCGGAACAGTGGTTGCCGCTCGGGCACCTCGTGGCCGTGCTCGGCACGCCGGCGCCCGCCATGGCCGAGCGTTCCGCCGGGATCGTGTTGGTCCAGCGCGAGCGCCGGGTCGCGCTCGTGGTGGACGCGATCGTGGGCATCTACGACCTCGTGATCGGCGCGCTCGATGCTCGGCTCGGTCGGATCGAGCACATCACTGGCCAGGCGCGGCTCGCGAGCGGTACCGTCGCCTTGGTGGTCAACGCCAGCGACCTGATCGACGGCGTGCTCGGCATGACGGTAACCCCGCCGGTGCGGGCGCCGGCGCCGACCAAGCGCCGTAGGATCCTGGTGGTCGATGACTCGGCGACGACGCGGGCGCTCGAGGCGAACATCCTGCGCACCGCCGGATACGAGGTGCTCGTCGCAGTCGATGGCGTCGCGGCCCTTCGGCAGCTCGCAGAGCAGCCCCAGATCGATCTGATTGTTTCGGATATCGACATGCCGAACCTCGACGGGTTCGGTCTGACGCAGGCCGTCCGCAGTAACGATCGCGTCGCGACGGTACCGGTCATTCTGGTGACGGCGCGTGGCACCGACGAGGATCGCGCGCGCGGCCTCCGTGTCGGGGCCAACGCGTACCTGATCAAGAGCAGCTTCGACCAGAGCGTGCTGTTGCAAACCATCTCGAGGTTGCTCTAGATGGCGACGCTTCGCGTGCTGATTGCCGAGGACTCGCCGACGGCACGGCGCCTGTTGGTGGTGCTGATGAACGCCGACCCCGAGCTCGAGGTCGTGGGCGAAGCACGGGATGGGGCCGAGGCGATCGAGCTTTGCAAGAAGCTCCGTCCCGATCTGGTCACGATGGACATCCAGATGCCGGTCATGGACGGCGTCGAGGCGACGCGCCGGATCATGATCGAGTCGGCGACTCCGGTCGTGATGGTCGCCAGCCGAGACCCGGTCGATGTCCGCGCCGCGATGCTTGCACTCGACGCGGGCGCGCTCGCGGTGCTCGCGAAACCTTCCGGTCCCCGCACGGCCAGCTTCGACCGGGAGTGTCGCGAGCTGATCACGACGATCAAGGCGATGGCGAAGGTCAAGCTGGTGAGGCGGTGGGACTCCATTCCGCCGTATCGCATCGCGGAGCCACGAGCGACGCCCCCGGAACCACGAGAGATCGCTGTCGTTGGTCTGGTGTCATCGACGGGCGGCCCGAATGCACTACGCGCTGTGCTCAGCGGGCTTCCTGCGGATTTTGCGCCGCCGATCATGATCGTCCAGCACATCGCTGCGGGCTTCGCGCAGGGGCTCGCCGAGTGGTTGACCGCGACGACGCGGCGTCAGGTTCGGCTCGCGTCCGACGGCGAACGTTTCGTCAACGGCATGGTCTACCTCGCGCCGAATGATCGGCATCTCGAGGTGACACGCGATCGCATTGCAGTCACTGCGACGCCACCGGTCGAGGGCTTCCGCCCGTCGGGCACGCGGCTATTTAGCTCGTTGGCATCCGCGTTCGGCGCGCGCGCGATCGGCGTGATCATGACCGGCATGGGACGGGACGGAGTCGCCGGCTTGCTCGAGATGCGCGACGCCGGGAGCGCCGTGATCGCCCAAGACGAGGCGAGTTGCGACATCTTCGGGATGCCAGGGGCCGCACTTGCAGCCGGCGCGGTGACGGGAACCACGCCACTGTCAGAAATCCCGGCCCGGCTCGTCGACCTCGTCGCGAAATAGGTCGAATCTCGGTTAGCGCTGAAGCTCGGGCCTACCGCCAACCAGGTTCGCGAGTCGCGACGGAATCTCGCCGAGAGGCGTGAGGTTCGCGACCACTCCCGCTGCGTGTGCAGCGCGTGGCGTCTCGAACGTGGTGCAGCTCGCTTCGTCCTGCGCGTAGACCGCACCGCCCGCATCCCGGATCTGACGCAGCCCCTCGACGCCGTCGACCCCGGTTCCTGTCAGCAACACCCCGGCCGCACCGGCTCCATAGGTCTTCGCGAGCGATGTCAGCATCACCGTGCCAGAAGGCCGAGCTCCATCGACGGTCTCCCCCATGATCACCGAAATCGTGCCGTCGATCACCGAGAGTTGGTGATCGTCGGGCGCGATGTAGACCGTGCCTGTCACCACCGGTTCGCGATCCTCGGCGACCTTGACGGTACGGCCGGTCGCAGATCGCAGCCATGAGGCAAACGCAGTCGAGAAGCCCAACGCGATGTGCTGGACGATGAACATCGGGGGTGCGCACTTCGCCGGGAGAGCCTTGAAGAACGTGCGCAACGCGATCGGCCCGCCCGTCGAGGAGACGATCCCGATCGCTTCGACCGGCGGCGCAGAAGCTGCCCGCTCGATCGGTGCTTGGCGAACCGTCGCGACTGGCTCCGCCGGGGCCGCGACCTGGACCGCTGCGGTCGGTTCCGTCGCGGCCGGCGCCGCACTACCATCGGACAGCGCCTTCACGGTCGAGATCAGGTCGCGGCAGTCCTTCTCGAATCGAGGGGTACCTGGGCCCGACGGCTTGGCGAGCACCGCGAGGGCACCCGCATTGAAGGCGAGCATCGACTTGCTGACGTCCGCGGGATCGAGGCTGGAGACCATGATCACGGGGATCGACGACGCCGCGACGATCTGACGCGTCGCTTCGAGACCGTCCATCACCGGCATTTGGATGTCCATGGTGATGACATCCGGGTGGAGCTGCGAAGCCAACGCGACGGCCTCTTCGCCATTACGGGCCTGGCCGACCACCGTGATGTCCGCATCCGAGGACAACAGCGAAACGATGAGGAGACGGGCCGTAGCGGAGTCTTCGGCAACGAGGACGCGAAGCATCCTGGTGGTGTAGCAAGTTCCAAGATCCAGAGCTACCGTCGGCGACCGCACTGCGCTGGACTTCGGAACCGTGCGCTCGCGGCTACCCGAGACGTGACAAGAGCGCACGTGACAGATCCGACGTGGTCACGTTGGCCGCGCGAAGCCCGTATACTGGCTCGTGGCCGAAGCCGTGTTCGACGTGCGTCGCGGAGAGTACGCCCGCGTCGTGCGCGCGGGTGGCGCGATGTTCGCGATTCTCGCCGGCTTCACGCTCTCGGAGACAGCGCGCGACTCTCTGTTCCTGGGCGCGAACGGCGCCGGCAAGCTGGCGACGGCATACCTGTTGCTCGCCGGAATCGCAGCGCTGGCGGTGGCTGCGAATGCTTGGCTCGTGCGGCGCGTCGGACGCCGTGCCGCACTCGTCATCACCCTCTTGCTCGCGGCGATCGGCACGGCCCTGTTTTATCCGGCGCAGCGCGGGCCGACGATCGCGCTCGTGCTCTATCTGTGGACGGGGTTGATCGGAACGGTCGTGGTGATCCAGTTCTGGCTACTTGCCGGGACGCGCTTCACGTCGGCCGAAGCAAAACGCTTGTACGGGCCCATCGCCGCGAGTGGCGCGGTCGGCACACTGTTCGGTGCGGTCACCGCGTGGGCGTTACTGCGGGCACTCGAGATCGAAACGCTGCTGCTCGTTGCTGCCGGTTTCTATGTGATCGCCGCTGCTCTCCTCGCGCGCGACAACGACAGTGTCGAATCTCGGCTCCGTGGCGCGCAGATCAAGCGGCGCTTCGCGGTCGCACCTTCCAAACTTCGTGGCCAAGGCTACGCGGCCCGCCTGGCAGTTCTCACGGTATGCGCGACGGCGGCGGCGCTCCTCGCGGACTATTTGCTCAAGTCGGCGGCCGCTGCGGCGTATCGCACGGATGACCTCGCGCGCTTCATCGCCCGCTACAATGGAACGGTCGCAGCGTTGTCGCTCGTGTTCCAGGTCGTCGGCACGGCGTGGCTGGTGCGCAAGATCGGTGTGCTGGGGATGATCGTCGTGTTGCCGATCCTGATGCTCGTCGGTGGTGCCGCTTCGGCCGTTACGGCGGGCTCGTTCATCGCGGTGTGCTTCACCAAGGGGTCCGACGCGTCACTACGCTACTCGGTGACCCGCGTCGCCACCGAGCTCCTGTGGATGCCGGTCGCGGAGAACGTGCGGCTCGGGGTGCGTGAACCGCTCGAGAGTGTCGGGACGCGGCTCGTGCAGGCGATCACCGCGGCCATGCTTCTCGCGCTGGTCGCGCTCCATCTGGCGCATGCCACCGTCGTCGCCGCTATCTTGACCGGCATCGCAGTGGTGTGGACGTTGACCGCGGCGCGGCTTCGCAGCCGGTACCTCGCGCAGTTGCGAAGCTCTCTCGGTCGCAAGGCCTTCGATTCGAATCACGAGCTCGATGGCGAGGCTGCCGCGACCGTGGTGGACGCGCTGTCGAGCGATGATGATCGCCGCGTGATCGCCGCGATCCAGATCCTGGTCGCGCGAGGCCATGCGCGGTCGATCCCTGCGATGCTCCTGCGCCATGACTCGATCGACGTGTTGACCGCGACGCTCGCGGCCCTCACGACGCCAGGACGTACGGATTGGATCCCGTTGACCCGGAAGCTCCTGAAGAGCTCCGATCCGCGCGCGCGAACACTCGCGCTGAGAGCGCTAGGCCGGATCGGCGATCACACCGCGATCTTCGATGGGCTGTGCGACGACGATCCTGGGGTCAGCGCACATGGCGTGTTCTGGAGCCTGCAGAGCACGGAACCGGTCGCCGTTCAGGACAATCCCGCGGTCGTTCGCCTACTCGCCGAGGCCGGCCCACGCGGCACTACCGGTCGCAGGGAGCTCCTCAATGCGATTCGCTCCGACGGCGATCAACGCTGGGCCGACGTGCTGCTCGTGCTCGCGTTCGCGGGAGACGACGAGACGTTCGAACCACTGGTCCACGCGATCGAGCATGTACCCGACGAGCGGTTTATCCCCTTCCTGATCACTCGGCTCGGCACGCGAGGCGGCCGGGCGCGTGTTCACGCTGCGCTCGTCGCGATCGGCGACAGTGCACTCACGGCGCTCGAGCTCGCGTTCGCAGATCTCGACACGGCGCCGCGGGTTCGACTTCACATTCCAAGCGCGATCGCGGTGTTCGGGACGCCACGTGCCGCGCACGGACTGGCGACCTCGCTCTCGAACGAGCCATCTGGAGCGGTTCGCCATCGCGTCTTGCGTGCGATCGCACGGATCGCGACCCGCGACGAGGTGATCGTCGACGCATCGCTGCTGCTCGCGGAGCTGCGTCTCCATCTGCACGAACACGCACGCTTGCTCGCACTCGAGCTTCCTTTGATCGCCGAGCTCGATGCACGGGAGAGTGCGGTGCTGCTGCGAGGGCTGCTGCGCGACTACATCTCGCAAGCACTCGACCGCGCGTTCCTCGCGCTCCAGGCGCTGCACCCGCGCGAGGACATTCGAGAGATTCAACGCGCGATCAAGGGCGACGATCCTCGCGCTCGAGCCCATGCCACCGAGTTTCTAGATACGTTGACACGCGCGAGGTTGTACGCCGGCCCTCGCGCAGAAGGGATCCGCGCCCAGCTGCTCGTGCTCGGCGAAGACCTCGACGCTCGCGAACGCCTCACTCGTAGCGGATGGGGCGACCGTATCCCGCCGAGTGTTGCCGCCGCGGTCACCCAGCTGATCCGCGATCCCGACACGCTGCTGGCAGCTTGCGCCGGCTACTTCGCACTCGACCTGCGGACGCCGGAGCTGGTTCGCGCGGTCGACGAGGCTGTCGGCGAGCGCCCTCTGTTTGCACCGCTCGGCATCGCGCACCCAGGTCTTCGTGTCGCCTGATCCGGAGCTCGACGATGCAGGTCGCCGCGAGCTCGATGTTCGCGTCGGCTTCGGCCTCCTCGCGTCGGAAGTCGAGCTCGAATCGTTGCTCTCGATCGTGCGCCGAGTCGACGTGGCACGCGGCCAACTGCTGCACACCCGCGGTCAGCCTGTGGCGTCGCTGTTTCAGGTCGTAGCCGGCCGGGTCGAGCTCCAGGCACCCGACGCGCCGCTGTGGCATGTCGAGGACGGCGGCGCGGTTGGCTTGCTCGACTTCGCCCTCGGACGGTCGCACGCGCGTACCGCGACTGCGGCCGCGCCCTCGCAACTACTCGAGTTAGATGCAGCCGACTACCGCGACTATCTCGAAGACAATTACGAGGTCGGCCATCGCATCCTGTCTCAGCTCAGCAACCGAATCACCGCAGCCATGATCGCGAGTCGAGATTCGACACTGTTCGCGACGAGTGATCTCACGCACCAGGAACGGTCATTCGGCGACGTCGAGATCCCCTTGGTCGAACGGCTGATCATCTTGTCGCGGATGCCGGTGTTTCGTGGGACCTCGATGCAGGCGCTCGCCAAGCTCGCGCAGAATGCGGTCGAGCGCCGCTACTCTGTCGGTGACGTGATCACCGAGGCCGGCACCAGCCCCGACGTGGTGTCGTTGCTCGTCGAAGGCACCGTCGAGCTCGTGCTGCCGAACGGACGAGCTCGACGCGAGGGACGCCACCTCGTTGCCCATCTCGAAGAGCTCGCGACCGGTCCGCGATCGATCACCGCGAGCGCCGCGACCGATACGATCGTGCTCCAGCTAGAACGCGAAGACCTGATCGACCGGATCGAGGAGCACTTCGATCTCTGCATGACGTTGCTCGCGTACGTCGCCGGCGAACAGATCCGCGTCAACAACGCATCGTCGGATGGCAGATGTCGGGTGGCGTAGTGCTGCGGTGGTTCACGCGTCGGCTGCACCCGCCGCACTCGCGACGAGTGCCGTGTTCGGATCGCCGGGATCGGTGACCGGGATCTCGATCGGCGGGGGCGGTGGTGCAGGTGTTGGGAAATGCGCCTCGTTGCGCTTGAGCTCCGCGAGCGCGTGACCCCTGCAGTGCTCGAGATACGCGCGTTCGTGGACTCCGACCAGATCGACGAGAGCACTCCATAACCACAGCGGAGCTTCGATATTCTTCGACCGATGCGTGTGCATCTCTCGATGCCACGACTGGCGCTCGCCATCTGCGAGTTGACGACCATGAGCGCGGCCGACCACCATCCCGAGATAGTAAGCAACGGAGCGGCCATCCTCGACGGAGATATGATCGAGCTCGACCTTGAGGTCCTGGGGCAGCAGCTCCCGGATGAACACCGAGCGATCGAGGACAGAGGCCGCGACCATGCGCAGCCCCAGTGCCGGAGCGAGCTTGCGAGCCCCAGCGAGGACGCGTTCGCCAGGCGGCATATCGTGCTTCACGCCGGCCGCCCACGGTGCGCTCGCATCGACCGCTTGCTTCACATCCAGGAGGGAGAGTTTTCTCCGCTTACGGCCTTTCTTGTTGCGATAGCGAACCTCGACAAGCACGGCGGCTCGCCACAGCCCCAGGGAGCTGCATCCCTTGACCCAGAACGCTGCGTCGACGAACGAGATCCGAGTGTGATCCTCGCGACTCTCGAGCTTGGCGACGAGACTGCGGACGTCTTCCTGCTCGACGAGGCCTTCCAAGGCGACGCGTTCTTCTTTCGAAAGCTCCCAGAACCTCTTACCGATCGGGATGACCCGACTCTCACCGTCGCCAAGTCGCTCGTCGAACAAGCCATCCCACGTTCGCCGCACGGCCTGCCTCATCACGAGGCGAATCGGATCAGGCAGATCATCGATCTGCTCCGAGGGCTTCTCTCCATCGAAAGCTCTCTCGTAGCCGGCAACTAGATCCTCCGTGATCCGCGTGGTGATCACGCCAGGAAGGTCGGAGCTGCGAGCAGACATCGCAAGTGAGAGCGCGAGTCGAACGACGTCGTGTGCCGGATTGCCGATCACCGTTTGATCGAGGTCCCGCAACTCGACGACCGCCCTGCCCTCTGGATGGCCGATCGGCCCGAGATTTCCCACGTGACAATCCCCGCAAATCCATACTGCCGGACCGGTCGGCACGTGATGCCCGCCATCGGACGCGATCCAATCGTAGAACCGTTCCGTGCTGCCGCGAACGTAGGCGTGTGCGCTGCGCGCCATCTTGAGCTCGCGTCGCGCGATCAGAGTCGCCGCGCGGTGATTGGGATCCGGAGAGGGCATCCGACCAAGATACGTGAGGAAGGCTGCGCTTACGACGAGCGCGAGCGCACACCCTAGAATCGTGGATCGCGGCCGCTCCTCGAACCCAGATCGTCAGCCCGAGCCCGAGGCAGGTCGGAACAGCCCGAGCACGAGGATGACGAGGTAGAGAGCACCGGCGATCCGCACATAAACATGGGCCGATGTTTGGATCGGCGTCTTGGTCATCCGCTGCGTATGCCATGACGCGAGTCGCTGCGAAGCCGCCCGCCGACGAGCGACGGTTTCCGGGCTACAAGCGGCGGTCCTCGACGAAGGCCGACGGCAACGGACCGATGCCGTCCTGACCGGCGGCGATCGCGCTCTATCGCGGCGACCGTCGCGTCGCGTTGCATCTGCACGGGCTTCGTCTTTCAGATCGGATCGGGCATGAGCGAGCCTCGCCACAACATCCCTCGGGTCGACGACGCGCGCAGGTTCATGGTCCGCCTCGAGCTGATCGGGCGTTAGAACGCGACCGCGGCGACGATCTTGAACATCAGCCACGCCATCACGATCGGGCCGACAATCCCGACCCAGCTCGGGATGTCGTTGCCCGCGCGGCGGGTCTCGGCGTCGTCCTTCGCGCTCGCTGACCCGGATCCGAGCATGAAGAAGATGAACAGCAGCACGGTCGCGACGAGCGCGACGATCGCCAGCGGCGTCGACTTCTTGTCCGCGGTCTCCTGGCTGCCGAGTGCGAACCCGATCCCGAGCAACACCGTACGGAACGTGTAGCGGCCGAGCTCGCGGACCAGCATGTGCAACGTCCTGCGCCGCTCGGCCCGATCGATCTCCGCGGCGTCGCCCATCGTCTTGCCGAGGTTGCGAACGACGCGTTCGACAGTCGCCGCGACGGCCGCGTCGACCACGACTGCACTCTCGACTCCGCAGTAACTGCACGTCGCGACGGTCGCGTCGGGAACGACCTCGAGCGGGGCGCCGCAGCCGCGGCACGTCGACGGTCCGCCGGGTGTCTCGGGCGGTCGTGCCATGAGAGCAGCGACGAGCTTGCTCCGCGCAGTCGCGCGCCGGTTCGCGTACACGCCGAACGCGCGCGGCACGAACGCGATCACGAGCATCAGAAAGCAGATGATCGCGACCATGTAACCGAACGGGACGTCATTCGAGCTCGCGAGATGGAGTCGCGGCGCGAGCCACCTGTTCGCCTTGTCGGCCTCGAGGACCGCGAACAATGTGACCGGGATCCCGAACAGCATCACGAATGCCATCATCGGCAGATCGAGGCAGCGCGCGAGTACCTGGACGATCACGCTCGGCGGTCGAGCAAGCCTGCGCAACTCGGTTTCCGCCTGAGCCCGCAGCGCGGGCTCGTCGTGGCGCGCACGCTGGAGCTCGCGATAGGTCTCGGGAACCGGCGTCTCCGCGGCGCAGCCGGGGCACTTGATCGTGCTCCCGTCGCCGAGCACGAGCGGCATGTTGCAGGCGTGGCAGCGAAGGATCTCGATCTCGGTCACGTGGCCTGCGGCCGATTCTATGATCGAGACATCGTTCCTGCTAGCGCCACCAGTCGCCCGACAAGAAGTCGACGATGCGTTTGATCGGATCCGGCGACCGCTGTGGTGTGGGCGGCGGTTCGTGCTCCAAGAAATCGAGGAAGCGCTCGAGCGCAACCGTGAGTCGCTCGCGCTGATCGCGGTAACTCGATCGCGACAACCAGCTCCCACCCACACCGGCAAGGCTGCCTCCGCCGATCGCGAGGAGCTCGCTCGGCATCGGCAGCAGGAATGCGCCACCACCGATGACGAGGCCGGCTGCGACGAGCGACGCGGTCGCCGCACCCACCCGGGTCGCGCGCGCTCGTGTGGCATCGACGCGTAGCGCGACGAGCACCGGATGAGGGCCGCCGGGTACCTCGGCGATCCGCACCTCGATCTCGACATCGCGTGGCAACCGGTAAGCGCCGGCCCGCATCGCGCGCCGCATCCGGGTGCGCCAGTCGCGTCCAGATTCCCAGACCTGCGCCTGGCCTAGGTTGCGTTTGAGCTGAAAGCCCTGCTCTTGCAGGAACTGGTCGATCGCCAGCCGCAGACCCGCGGCATTGCCGGGGACGAAGCGGCGGGCCTCGATGATGCGGCGCCCGAACAAGCGATCCAGCACCGTGCGCTCTTCGTCGGCGACGAGCGCGCCGGCGCGCGACTCGGCGAGCGCTTGGTGCAGCGCATCTTGCGACATGCCCAGCTCGTCGGCGACGCGCTCGAGATCTTGAGGTGTCAGCAGGTCGAGCGCGTTTTCGTCACGCTGCTCGAGCTCCGCAGCGCGACGCAGGACCAGCTCGACTTGCTTGCGGGTGAGCTGTTCGGGCATCGCGCGACAAGTCTACCCGGAAGATTCCACGAGGCGGCTGGGGCGAAACAGGCTATCCTCGGATCCAACCGAGGAGGAACCATGCGCAGACTACAGCGCCCGATCGAGGAGATCGGGTGGACGAGGGATGTCCCGACGCTGGTAGTCACCGATTCGGTGGCACGTGCGTTCGATCTGATGAGCAAGACGCCGCACGACTGCGTGCTGGTCTTGGATGGCGACGGTGCACTCGCCGGCATCTTCACGAGTCGCGATTTCTTGAATCGCGTCGCGGCGAAGCGCGCCGACCCCGCGACGATCAAGGTGGCCGACGTGATGACACCGAAACCACGCACGCTGCACCCGCGCGATGGCGTCGCGTTCGCGATCAACTGGATGGCCGTCGAGGGCTTCCGCAACGTGCCGATCGTCGATGACCACGGCGCCACGCTCGGCGTGCTCACGATCTGGGACGTGATGCGCCACCTCGACGACATGTTCGACGAGATCGACGCGACTCCGCGTGCTCGCCTCCCCCAGTCCGACACCTCGGGCGTGATCTCGATGATCGACATCGGAGGTGATCAATGAATGCCGAGGTCTCTGCGGGGATGAGCATGCTCGCCGTGGCGAGTGTCGGCGACCTCGCGACGCGCCCGTGCGCGAACGTCACGGCCGACGCACCGCTCTCGAAGGTCGTCGACGATATGAAGAGTCACGGCCGCGGCTGCGTGCTCGTCGTCGAAGGTTCCAAGCTCGTCGGGATCTTCACCGAGCGCGACATCCTCGACCGCGTCGATCACTCGAACCGCGCGTGGTTGCAGGTCGCGGTCGGCGACATCATGACGCGGTCCCCGATCGCGGTCCGTCCTGACGATTCGCTGGCCGAGGCGATCCGCCGGCTGACCGAAGGCCATCACCGTCACCTACCGGTCGTCGACGAACGCGGGATCCGCGGTCTGATCTCGATCCGCGACATCCTCGCGTACATCGCGGAGCGGTTCCCGGAAGAGATGATGAACCTACCGCCCGACCCGTCGCACGAGTCCTAGCGGCGGAAGGTCTCGAGCTCGACGCCGAATCGGGTCGCGAGCCTGCGTACGTGGGTTCGCGAGGTGCTCAGCACGCGCGCGATCGTAGTCGCGTTGCCGTGATGTTCGCGTGCGATCTCGAGAAAGTGTTCGCGCGGATCGCCGCTCGCTGGTGACGCCGCGGTCGGTGCAGTCTTGCGCGGTGCCTCGAGCAATACGTGGCGGACGTCGATCGTGCCGGAGTTCGCGAGCAACGCCGCCCGCGCGACGACGAGCTTCAGCTCGCGCACGTTACCCGGCCAGTCGTAGGCGGTGAGCGCGGCCATCGCCGCCGGCGTGAAGTGCACGCCGCGTGCGGCCTCGGCCAGGAACTCGCACGCCAGCGTCCGGATCGCGTCGCGGCGCTCGCGCAGCGGTACGAGCTCGAGCGTGATCCCGTTGAGTCGGAAATAGAGATCCTCGCGGAACCCGCCGTTCGCGATCAACCCCGGCAGCGAGCGATGACTCGCCGCGATCACGCGCGCGTGGAGCTCGATCGGCTGGACGCCGCCGACCCGGTAGACCTGGCGGGCTTCGAGCGCGCGCAGCAGCTTGCCCTGGAGCTCGACCGGGAGGTCGCCGATCTCGTCCAACAGCACGGTGCCCTTGCCGGCCAACTCGAACAGACCGGGCTTCATCTTGAGCGCGCCGGTGAACGCGCCGCGCTCGTGACCGAACAGGTCGCTCTCTAGCAACGTGCCGGTGAGCGCCGCACAGTTGATCGCGACGAGCTCGCCGGGACGCTGGGACAGCGTGTGCAACGTGCGCGCGAGCACTTCCTTGCCGGTACCGGTCTCGCCGCGGATCAGAACCCCGACATCGTGACGCGCGATCCGTTCGAGCAACTCGGTCTTGCCGCGCAGGCTCGGATCGCGAATGACGACCGCCGCGCGCACCGCGCCGTCGTTACTCGCGACGGCTTGGTTCGAGAGGAGAATCAGGGTGTACGGTCCGAGGCGAACGCTGTCGCCGACGAGAAGCGGCACCGACGCGCCGCGCTCGAATTGGGCGCCGCCCACTTTGAGGCCGTTCGTGCTGCTCAGATCCTCGATGCGGACGCCGCCGCCACCGACGATCAACTTCGCGTGCTTGCGCGAGATCCGCGCGTGATCGAGCTTCAGATCGCAGTCGGGATCCCGCCCGAGCACGAGCACGCCCTCGACCGGCAGGGCGTGCGTGATCATCTTGCCGCCGCCGACGACGAGCACGTAGGCGCCGGTCGGACCAGACGGATCGCGCGAGCCATCCGCGACGGTCGTCGACAAGTCGATCACTGGCTTCGCGCGCACGGCGGCGGATTATGCACGATACTGCCGCCGGGATGAATCCGAGGGACGTACCTACCCTCCCGGATGACCGCGGGGATGCGGACCCGCCGGCCCGTTTGGGCCACTTCGAGATCGTCGGCAGCTTGGGCTCCGGCGGCATGGGCATGGTGTTCGAGGGACGCGACACCATGCTCGAGCGGCGCGTCGCGCTCAAGCTCTTGCATCCGGGTCGCTCCGGCGGCCACATCGCGCCCGCACGCTTGCTCCGAGAAGCGCAAGCGCTCGCAAAGCTCTCGCACCCGAACGTCGTGATGGTGTTCGAGGTCGGCATTGCCGACGGTGATCCATTCGTCGCGATGGAGCTCGTCGAGGGCCAGACGCTGCTCACCTGGATCAGGCAGCAGCGCACGTGGCGCGAGGTGCTCGACGTGTTCATCGCGGTCGGACGCGGACTCGCGGCCGTGCACGCGCTCGGGCTCGTGCATCGCGACTTCAAGCCGTCGAACGTGCTGATGGATCGGCGCGGCGTGCCGAAGCTCGGCGACTTCGGGCTCGTCACGACGGTCGACGAGCCGACCGACGCGGTCTCCGACGGCGACACCACGACGACCCAGACCTTGACCCAGTCGGGCAGCGTGCTCGGCACGCCGGCCTACATGGCGCCCGAGCAGCGGCTCGGCGTGGGGGTCGACCAGCGGGCGGATCAGTACAGCTTCGCGAAGTCGCTCCTCGAAGCGCTTCCCGATGCGGCCCCGACGGCCCTCCAGCCGATCCTCACGCGCGCACTCGCCGACGAGCCGAACGATCGGTTCCCGGCGATGGAGCCGTTACTCGATGCGCTCGCGCGCGTGCGACGCGGCAATCGCGCGCGCTGGATCGCCGCGGGCTCGACGGTCGCGGTGCTGGCTGCGGTCGCGGTCGCGTGGGGATTCGGACGTGCGCAGTCGGCGGTCGAGCCGTGCGTTCGCCCGACCGATGGGCTCGCGAAGGTCTGGAGCCCCGTGCGGCGCACCGCGCTGCGCGCTCACCTGAATGCGATCGATCCGGCGCTCGGTCCGCAGCGGTTCACGGTTGCCTCCGGCACGCTCGATCGCGGCGGCGAACGCTGGCTCGATCAACGCGTCGATACCTGTCAGGCCGCGCGCGCGAGCCGGGAATCGGGAGAGCTCGTCGATCGCCGGATGTCGTGCCTCGACCGCGCGCTGTTCGAGATCGACGATACCGCCGCGGTCCTCGAGCGGACGACCGATCGCGCGACGCTCGATAACGCGATGAAAGCGACGATCGCGCTCCCGACGCTCGACGATTGCGCCGACGTCGCGGCGTTGCTCGAGCTCCTCCCCCGGCCGACGAACCCAGTGCAGCGCGCCGAAGCGGACGCACTCGCACGCGAAGCAGTCGCGATCGATGTCGCGTTGCGCACCGGTGGAATCAAGACGACGAACGTGTCTGCGCGCGCACGAGCCGCGGTCGCTCGCGCGCGCAGGCTCGGCGATCCGGAGACGCTCGCCCGCGCGCTACGCAGCCTCGCCGGCATCCAGCGCGAGCTCGAGGCCGGCACACCACTCGACGACACGCTGCGCGAGGCGATCACGCAGGCGTCGGCAGCGCACGACGATCGCTTGGTCTCCGAGCTGTGGTCGACGCTCCTCTTGATGCTCGGAACCCAGCACAAGGTCGACGAAGCGCGCACGGCGCTCCCCGCCGCGGAAGCTGCGCTCGCGCGGACTCGCTCGACGACCGAGCTCTACGTGAGGTTCCTCGACAGCAAGGCGCTGGCACTCACGATCAACGGCGACCTGCCCGGCGCGCTATCGACGCTCGAGAGCGCAGCGAAGCGGCTCGATGATGCAGGTGGGGCGTCGGCAAGCTCGCCGCTCCGTTCGCTCGTCGTCACGATCAGGGCGCGGATCGCGAGCACGCACACGATCGCCGGTCATTTCGATCGAGCGATCACCGGCTTCCGCGAGGTCATTCCGCTCATGATCGCGCTGTACGGCACCGATCACCCGGCGGTCATGCAGATGCACTTCAACCTCGGCGTCACGCTGCGCCGCACGGGCGACAACGCGGGCGCGCTCGCCGAATTTCGCGAAGCGACCCGGATCGGTGAAGCGCGGCTGGTTCCCTCGCCCAGCCTCGCCGAGCTCATGTTCGCCGTCGGCTCGACCCAGGTCGCACTCGGCAAGCAGGAAGATGCGATTCCGACGTTGAAGCGCGCGGTCGATATGGATCGATCGACATTGCCGCCCGGCGATCCGCGCCTCGCGGATGCACTCAGCCCGCTGGCCTCGGCCTACCTCGACACGGGTCACTTCGACGAAACGAAGCAGCTCCTCGACGAGGTCATCGCGATCCTCGAGAAGCGCGGGATGGAGCCCGACGAGAAGCTCGCGATCGCGTACTCGAATCGCGGCGAGTGGGCCGGCCAGACGGACCACTGCGATCAAGCCTGGTCCGACTTCGATCACGCGCTCGCGATCTATCAAGCTCTGAAGATGAGCTCGGATGCGTACGACGTCCTGACCCAGCGCGCGGAGTGTCAGCTCGAGACGAAGCAGTGGGCTGGCGCCATCGCGACGACGGAGCGCATTCTCGCGGCGCGCGACGCCTCGCCCGAACAGCACGTCCAGGCGTCATTCGATCATGGCAAAGGCCTGTGGAATCTCGGCCGCAAATCACAGGCCATCGCCGAAGTTCGCGCCGCGCGCGACACGATGAAAAGCCAAGAGCTCGGCGCGGATGGCGCCGAGCTCGCGACCAAGTGGCTGGCCGCGCACGGTCTCCAGTGACGACTACTAGAAGTCGCTGAGCACCACGCCACCGCCACCGCCGCTGAACACGAGGCTACAGCGCGGAACGGTGAGTGGCGCGGGCGGAGCATTGAACTTGCTCTGATACCAGTTGTTGTGCGTGTACGGCCAAAGGCCCGAATCGACCATCCCGTTCAGCTTGAGGCCGCCGAAACCGGTCTGCATCGACGACTTCGTACCGAAGTTGTACGACGGAACGCTGATCTCGGGCGCGAAGGCATCGCAGCCGCGGTTGTACGTCCACCACGTCTGATTGCCGCTCCACCGGTGATGCACGAGGTGGAGATAGCCGTTCACCGCAGCGATCTGGACGTCATCGCCCTCGATGCTGGCGTTCGACGGTCCTGCGGGAATGTGCTGCACCGCCGACCATGGACCCGTCAGCCCGGTCGACTGGATCACGATCTGGGAGGTCTGGCCCCAGCGATGCGCGACGTAGAGCCTGTTGTCGAGGGCTGCAAGCGACGGCGGCGACGCGGACTCCTCGCCAGCGATCGTTGCGGTCGCCGAGAACGTCTCGTTCGCGTCCATCGTCGCGTACCAGAGCGGATAGGTCGCGGTCGCGACGTTGTTGCGCGTGACGATCCGCTTCAAGCTGCCGGCGATGTACAGCCTGTTGTTGAACACGGCCAACGCGGGCGCACCACCGAACGTCGCGAACGAGAGCTTCACGTTCGAGGTCCACGTCCCCGCGTACGGATCGAACCGCGAGAACCACACCGCGGTCGAATCGCTATCGCCCTGGTGAACCATGTACGCTTTTCCGTTAAACGTGGCGAGGTTCACGCGTCCGAGCGACTCCTGGTCGGGCACCCGCTTCGGCGACGTGCATCCCCCACCCGAGTCGCACCGCACCCAGTATAGATCGTGGGACACGCCCGGCAGCACCGAGCTCCCGTCCTCCCACGGAAACACGTAGAGCTCGGCGCCGTTGATGATGGTCATGGCAGGCGAAGCACCGAGGTCTTCGAGCTTCCAGCCAGGACTGGTCCAACTCGCCGACGACAAGTTGCTGTCGGCCTCGCCGAGCACCTCGGGGTCGTCGGCGCCATCGAGGACACAAGCCGTGAGAGATGCAGAAGCGAGCAGCACGGCGAACAGAGAACGTGAAGCGATCATCAGAAGTCTCCTTGAGCGCGCCGACGTAGCGGCGTGCCGCTCCCTTTAGCGAGCGCCGCGCCAGCGCTAACGTGGCGGATCCACCGAACCGTGCTGGACCACGGGATGGACCAGGTGGACCAGGTGGACCACCGCGTGATCCAGCAGGTAGGGTGCGCCCCATGGTCAGCGAGATCTTCGATGCAGCCGAATGGAGCCCGGTCCCGGGCTTCGACCTCACCGACATCACCTATCACCGTCACGCACGCCTCGGCATCGTGCGAGTGGCGTTCAACCGTCCAGAGGTTCGCAACGCGTTTCGGCCGCATACCGTCGACGAGCTCTACGCCGCACTCGAGCACGCACGGATCACCAGCGACGTTGGCGTCGTCCTCTTGACCGGCAATGGCCCGTCGCCGAAGGACGGTGGCTGGGCGTTTTGTTCCGGCGGCGATCAACGGATCCGCGGCGATCACGGTTATCGCTACGAGGTCAGCGGCGCTTCCGCGGCCGATGCGCCGAAGGTTCCGGACCTCGCGAAGCTCGGTCGCCTGCACATCCTCGAGGTCCAGCGGCTGATTCGGTTCATGCCGAAGGTCGTGATCGCGGTGGTCCCCGGCTGGGCCGCGGGTGGGGGTCACAGCCTGCACGTCGTTTGCGATCTGACGCTGGCCAGCGCCGAGCACGCGATGTTCAAGCAGACCGACGCCGACGTCGCCAGCTTTGATGGCGGCTACGGCTCGGCGTACCTCGCGAAGATGGTCGGCCAGAAGAAAGCGCGGGAGATCTTTTTCCTCGGCGATGCGTACTCGGCCGACCAAGCTGCGGCGATGGGTGCGGTCAATGCGGTGGTCCCGCACGCCGATCTCGAGAAGACCGCGATCGCATGGGGCCAGAAGATCCTCGGCAAGAGCCCGACCGCCGTGCGCATGTTGAAGTACGCGTTCAACCTGACGGACGACGGCATCGTCGGGCAGCAGCTATTCGCGGGCGAGGCGACGCGGCTGGCGTACGGCACGCCGGAGGCGAAGGAAGGACGTGACTCGTTCCTCGACAAGCGCGATGCCGACTGGTCGGGCGTGCCCTGGTACTACTGAACGCCCGCTCCTGCTCTCGTGAAGAGTGCATCACCCGCCGTGGTGTTGCGGCTTTCCGGGCCCGGTCTTCACGCGGCAACTATCGATGCCGACCAGCCGATACAGCGGACAGAAGCCGACGAGCCCCGTGGCGAGCGGCACGATTCCGATCAAGCCCCACGCGCTCTTGGGCCCGACGAACACGAGCGCCAGCAACCCGATTCCGAACATGACGCGCACCGCCCGATCGATCGCGGATTCGTTGCTCCACATATAGGTCTCCTGGGCAGTGGACCAGCATCCGGCGTGCCTACGAATGCGGGGGATTCGCGCAGCGCCTGCGCGGCCGAGCCGCCTTACTCGAGGGCCGCGATCATCTTGCGCCGCTCCCATTAGACCTCTCGCCGTCGACGTGCGTTGGACGTGCACCCACAAAGGAGGGTCCATGTCCGTCAGAAAAATTGTTCGCAACCTGGCATTCCTCGTCGTGTCTCTCGTAGTTGCGCTCGCGAGTGCGGAGCGCCACGACACCAAGTTCAAAGCGGTACCCGGCTCGTCGCTGCAGATCCGCGCGGTCGAGTACGACGGTGCGGTCAACGGCACGTTGAAGGTCCAGGTCAAGAACACGCAGAAGACCGCGCAGAAGTTCACCGCGACCGGCCTCTACTTCGTCCCCGAAGGCGATCCGGATACAGCGCCTCAGCGACTCGGCGCCGTCGGCCCGATGCAGATCGCGACGGACGCCAAGAAGGAGCAAGCGTCGATCGATATTCCAGCCGGCTCGACGATCGATGTCGCGCTCGACGTGTTCTGCATCGACTCGCATCGCGGCAGTCCGTCGTCGAAGAACGTGTTCGATGTCGGCGGCTCCCGGATGCCGAAGGAGCTATCGCAACAGATCGAGACCGGCGCCGACGCGGCCGTCGCGGACATGCGCAAGAAGGGCGAGTCCCGGCCGCGCCCCGCAGCCAAGAGCGCGATCCAGTCGAAGGTCTGGGAGTCGCGCGACTCGAGCTGGGTCGAGCTCGACGGCGAAGGCAAGCAAGAGGTGGCGAAGAAGAAGCGTTAGCTCACGCGCTCCACGAGCGCGCGCGACGACGGCACCAGCAGGCGCGGGTCGCCCCACAGGCGATCGAGCTCGGCCTTGGCGAGCAGCACGCCGCACAGCTCGTAGCGGCGAGGCACGACGATCGCGAAGGTTTGCGCGAGTTGCGCGGTGGCGAGCATGCGATCGAGATCCGCGATCAGGTGATCGACCGCGACCCGATCGCTGACGTTGGTCGCCACCGGGAGGCGCACGTGGTGCGTGCCGAACCGGATCGCGAGCCCCGCACCTTCGATGACGACCTCGACCCCGCGATCGAGCAGGCGCATCAGCGGGCGGACGAAGTCGCGCGCCGCTTCTTCGAGCGTCAGCGTCCCCGTGTTCTCGGTGATCCGCCAGTACCATTCATTCGCGATCCAGAACATCCGCGCGGGATCGAAGTCAGTGCCGGTCATCAAGTCTCCTCACCTGTGAGTGTGAGCGACGCGGGATGGTTTGCACTCAAACGGTGTTACATCCGGACCACAGCGCCATGTCGTGTTCCTCGTGACACAGCTGGACGTCGGTGAAGCCAGCGCGCTGGAGCGCGAGCGGTTGGTCGTCGCGAGCCGGCATCAGGGCCGGCAGCTTCGTCTCGGGAGTGCGGTAGTGATCTGCGTAGAGCAGCACACCACCTGGCACGAGGACCCTGCGTGCGCGCTCGAGCAACGGTACGAGATGACGCTCGTGCCGGGTCTCGTGCGCCGCCTGCAGCGTGACGATCGCGTCGAACAGCCCCAAACCGTGCAGCCATGCGGGCTCGCGAAAGTCGCGGATCACGAACGTCACGCGAGTCGCCAGCTCGCCGAGGTGCTCGGCGGCGAGCTCGTGCATCGCCGGCGAGAAGTCGAGCGCCGTGTACGCCGCCACGTCGCAGTGCGACAAGATCTCGCGTGCGAGCTGCCCTGGGCCGGAGCCGAGCTCGAGGATCCGCAGCTTCGGCCTCGAGGCCAGCGCCGCACAGAACGCGGCGAAGAACCGCGGCCGATACGGGCGCTTGATCCGGGTCTCCTCGATCCAGGTGCGTGCGGTCACCGGGTCTCGAAAGTCGACAAGGATCGGCAGGTCGTCGTCGTTTGCCATGTTCGTTTTACTTCATCGTTTGTCCGGTAGCGGCCGGCAAGAGCTTGTTGTACGGATCGGGCATGACCAAGTCCCTCGCAATCGTCCCGCTCGCCCTGGCGCTCGTGCTCGGTGCCGCATGCGGGTCTTCCTCGTCCGAGCTCCAGAGTGCACGCGCGACGACATACAAGGGGCCAGCCTCCACGCTGTTCGCAGCGGCGAAAGCCGGTCTCACCGCGAATCACTTCGACATCCGCGAGAGCGACGAGGGCAACCTACGGCTCGAGACGCAGCCTATCTGGTACACGCCCGACGGTACGGCAGATACCACGACGGGCGAGAACATCGCGCGGCTCCAGGAGGACAGCATCCACCTGACGTATCAGTTCCAGTTCACGAAGGCCGATGGCGACACGTGGCGGCTCTCGGTCGTCCCGCTGATCGGGCGCAAGCATGGCCTGACGTCGGTCCCGGAGAACGTGGATAAGGATGATCCGAGCCTCCCCGGTTGGGTCGCCGGCAGGACGAGGTCGGTCGAGCTCGATCTCCGCGATCGGCTGAAGGACTTCGCGGTGCCGGCGACGAACGGCACGATGCCGGCCGCCGCACCGGCACCGGCAGCGCCCGCCCCGGCTGCACCCGCAGCTGCGCCGGAACCGGCCGCCGCGCCCGCGCCCGCCGCGCCGTGAATTGACGGAGTGGCGCGACCGCCACGTGGCAAGATGAGCAGACGTGCAGACCAAGTACACGGTGCTCGATCGCCTGGGGGGCGGTGGCCAGGCCGAAGTCTTCCGCGGCATGTCGGAGTCGATCCAGGGCTACAAGAAGGCGGTCGCGATCAAGCGCGTGCTGCCGCACCTGACCTCGAATCCCCAGTTCGTCGCGATGTTCCTCGACGAGGCACGGCTGTCGCTGTTCCTGCAGCACGCGAACGTGGTCCAGGTCTTCGATGTCTCGAAGGCCGAGGATGGCAGCTACTTCCTCGTCATGGAGTTCGTCGACGGCTGCGACCTCAAGAACCTGATGGCGCGCCAGGCGTCGCTGCGGATCCGCGACCTCGGACTCTCGCTCTACATCATCATCGAGGCCTGCAAGGGCCTGCACTACGCGCACACGCTCGACCATCCGTACACCGGCAAGCCACTCGGCATCGTTCACCGCGACGTGTCGCCGCCGAACATCATGCTGTCGAAGAACGGCGAGGTGAAGGTCGTCGACTTCGGTCTCGCGAAGGCCGACAGCCAGCTCGAGAGCACCGACGAGGGCGTGGTCAAAGGCAAGTTCAGCTACCTGTCGCCCGAGGCCGCACGCGGCGAAGATGCCGACGCGCGCACGGACGTGTTCGCGCTCGGCACGATCACGTGGGAGCTGCTCTCGGGGCGGCGCCTGTTCGTCGGCGACGATCCGTACGCCACGATCCAGCTCGTGCGTGAAGCGCGCGTGCCGTCGTTGCCGGCGCTCGATCCGAATATCTCGCCCGAGCTCGACGCGATCGTCCGCCAGGCGCTCGCCCGCGACCGCGACGCGCGGTTCCAGACCGCCGCCGACTACGGCGACGCGCTCGCCGGTTATCTGTTCTCGAACACGCTGAAGGCGAGCTCGCGCGATGTCGCGATGGCCGTGCGGGCGACCAAGACCGAGCGGGAGCGGGCTGCGAATCCGCGGGCTTCGCTGATCCATGCGCTGGTCATGGACGAGCTGCACCGGATGACGTCGTTGATCGAGGACGAGCTGGTCGCCAAACCGGTGGAGCTCGTCGCGTCGAAAGACCTCATCAATACGAGCGATTGGACGAAAGATCTGATCGACGACTGATTTGATGCGACCTTTGGGATGGGGGTGCCCACTGTAGGGGCGGAAGGGTGGAATCAGGTGGGGCGACCCGATCAGGTGCCGACGTTTGCGTCGTTCTTTCCGGAAACGGCGCTCGAGGAGCTCGACCTCGCGCTGCGTCGAGATGACCATTTCGCGTTGCGGATGATCGAGCGCGGTATCGCGACGTCATTCGCGCCGTACGGGATGACTCGCGAGCTCACGATCTTCGTGGGCGAGCCGGAACCGAAACGTCGCGCCCTCATCGACCGCGGCTTCTGCCCAGATCCGGCCACCATGACGCTGGATGATCCGGCTCACGGTCGCGAGCCCGATACCGGTGCCGGCGAACTCCTTGTCGGTATGTAGCCGCTGGAACGGCGAGAACAGCGGCTTCGCGTACTGCATGTCGAAGCCCGCACCGTTGTCGCGCACGAAGTAAACGCCGTCCGCGACGCCGAACTCGATCTTGGCGACCGCCAGCTTCGACGTGAACTTCCACGCGTTGCCGAGCAGGTTCTCGAGCACGATCTTCATCAGCTTCGGATCCGCCTCGGCGTAGACGCCCGGTTCGATCGCAAGCTCGCAACGCCGCTCGGGCTCGTTGCGCGCGAGCTCGCCCAAGATCAACGTCGCCAGCGCCGACAGATCGACGTGCTCGCGGCGGAACTCGCCGCGCGTCACCTTCGAGAGCGCGAACAGATCGTCGATCAGCTCCGCCATGCGTTGCGCACCCGACGTGATCCGGTGCAGGTGATCGTGGCCCTCCGGCGGCAGCTGTGCAGCGCAGTCCTCGACGAGCGCACGGCTGAACGCGTCGATCGCGCGCAGCGGGCGGCGCAAGTCGTGCGAGACCGAATACCCGAACGCTTCGAGCTCGCGGTTCGCCGCCTCGGTCGTGCGCAACAGCTCCTCGGTATCGTGGCGCGACTCGGCGACGCGAAACGCGATCCCGATCGCCGTGCGCACGCGCGCCACGAGCTCGCCGGCACGCGCGGACGGCGCGGGCAGCTCCAGGACGAGCACGCCCATCACGCGCTCGCCGTGCGGCAACGTCGTCTTCAACGTCTCGCTCCCACCCGCGCCGGCGCCGACCGTCCCTACGCTCGCGACCAAGCGCTGCGTGCCCCGCTCGTCGGAGGCGTGAACCGTCCCGGCGGTCGCGCCGACATACGTCACGAGATAGCTCAATGCCTTCTTCGCGAGCACGTCGAGCTCGAGCTCCCCCGCGATCGCGTCGGCGAGCTCCGCGACCCCGGTCGAGATCCAGTGCTGCTGTTCGATCTGCTCGCGGTACTCGCGTAGCCGAGATGCCGTGCGATTCGCCTCGGTTGCCAGATCCCCGATCTCGTCGGTCGATTCGACGACGATCTCCTGATCGAACCTACCTGCAGCGAGGCGCTCGACGCCCGCGGTAACGGCGTGCACCGAGCGCACCGTCGTGCGGATGATCCACCACGATAGCAGCGCCATCACGAGCAACGCGCCGATCGCGACCGCGACATCGATCAGGAGCGATGCGCGCTGCGACTCGCGCGCGGCTTCGAAAGCAGCGGCGAGGCGCTCGCGGTTGGGTGCGGTCGCCGCGTCGAGGTGCGACTCGAACGCGAACTGAGCGCGTTGCATCGCTTCCGCCTGTGGCGCGACCTGCCCTTCCGGCGTGCCACGCGCGAGCGAGAGCGAGATCTCGCGCGCGGGCCCGTAATACAGCGCCAGCTCGACCGACAGCGCGGTCGGGTCGCCGCCGTTATCCACGATCGTGCGCGCGCCCATCCGCAACCGACGGAGGAATTGGTCGCGCAGCGTGTCGGCGTCGTGGAGCTTGCCTTCTTCTCCGGCTGCGGCCGCATCTGTCAACGTTTGGGTCAGCTGCGCGAATGTGGTCTTGAGATCGCGATCGAGCTCGATCAGCGGCACGTAGCGGGTCTCGATCCCCGCCAGGGTCACTGCGCTGCGGTTACCGAGGACGAGCGAGACGGCGGTGACGGTCAACAGCGCGATCTCCGCGAGCAGGACGAGCAACCCGACGCGATAGCGAAACGGGATCCGCCTCGGCACTTACTTGACCTCGACCACCTTTGCACGACCGGGAGCCGTTCCGGAGGGCAGGTAGCCGACCGCGCCGGCGTTCGCGACGACGTAATCGATCATCTCGACCATCGAGTCGGCCTCGACGGGAGGCGTGCCCTTGCCTGAGAAGATCTGCTGGTTCCAGTAGCTCCGCAGCTGCGCCGCGGTCTTGTGTAGCACTTCGCGGGTGAACACGTCGCGCACGCCAAACCGGCCCGACAGATCGATCGGACGGATCGTCTCGCCGTGGCTCCAGTCGGTCGCCTTCTTCAGAAAGGCGTCGCGCAGGAAGTCGCGATCGATGGAGGCTACCGGGTTGTCGGGATGGACGATCACGACGAAGTGATCGGTGGCGGCGAACGCGGATCGCCAGCGCGTGGACGCGAGTGCCACCGCGAACATCCAGCCGCGACGGGTGAGGTTCTGCATCAGAACGTCACCGTTGTCTCGAGGAGGAACATGCCCCAGTAGCGCTCGGGGGTTAGATTCTGTGCACGTTCGAGATCCGCCGTGCCGTCGATGAAGTGGGCTTCGAGCTTCCACAGCCACACGTCGTTGACGTCGAACCGCAGCGTCGCCGCGAGGTCGCGCTGGAACGCGTTGGATCGAATCGGAGACTCGGCGCGCTGGTGGCCCGCGCGGTCACTCGCATCGACCGAGTAGACCGAGTAATAGCCGCCGGTCTCGAATCGCGTGGATAGCCGGCGCGCCGCCAGCACGTAGAACCGCTCGTTGTCGCGATCGAAGTCGGGCAACACTGCCGCGAGCGTCGACGTTTGGTGCGTGAACCAGCGGCTGTACTCTGCTGCAAACGTCCAGTCGCCGAGCAAGTACTCGGCAGAGCCGATGACCAGATCGACCGGCGACTGCGAGATCACGAGCTTGCCGTCGTAGGTCGGCGGCTCGACGCCCGCCGCGATCAGCGCCGTGATGTTCGCGGCATCGAGCGTGATGGTGAAGTCGATCGAGCTACGCAGCACGGTCGCGCCGATCCGCAGTCCGTCGACCGGCGGATGCCAGAACGCCTGGGCGCCGGTGACGTAGCGCGTGTCGGCGCTATCGAGCGTTCCGCCGTCGAGGTCGAGCGCGTTACTCGGGATGTCGAGCGTGCCGAGCCACGCTTGATACTCGATCCCGCCAGCCGTGCCGAGCGAGTGCTCGCCGTAGATCGCGAAGCCCGTCTGCGCGAGTAGCGCGCTGCGATCTTGTAGCGGGTAGACCGCTTGCGGCAGCAAGATCGACAGCCGCGAGGAATCGATGTCGGCGTACTCGTTGTAGAGCCCGAACGGCATCTTGATGATGCCGGCGCGCAGGCCGAGCCAGGGGTGCCAGCGATAGTCGAGATATGCCCAGTCGATGCGCGGCGGAATATCGCGGAACCGACCCGCATCGCGGCTGTAGAGCTGGATGCCGACGCGCAGGCGATCCGCGACCTCGCTCGAGACGTTGAGGCCCGCTTCGAAGAAGTGGAGGTCGCCTTGCGACGACTGGCCGATGTAATCGTTCGCGGTCGAGACGAACGCGCCTTCGCTCGCGAAGCCATGAATCTGGAGCTCCGGGAGGTGCGCGCCGAGCGACGGCGTTTCGGGCACCGGTGTCGGTGCAAGTGCTACCGCCGGCGGCGCCGTTGCCGGTGCCGGTGGTTCGGGCGCCGGTGATTCCACTGGAGGTGCCGCGGTCGGCGCCGACTCCACTGGAGGTGCTGGCTGTGCGGACACCATCGTCGCGCTCGCAACGATCAATGCACAAATGGCCGCACGTAGCGAAGACGCCTGCACCTGCAGAGAACATCGTATCACGTCGCGACGGAGCGACTCGGCCGCCTAGGCAACGCGATAGATGAGCGTAATCGCCAGGCAGTGGAACTCCGCGTCCGAGGACTGCGTGACGATCTTGTCGATGATCTCGAACGTCGAGTGCGCGCGGATCCAATCCGTGATCACTTCGCCGAGTACCTCGCGGTCGCGAGCCTTGGTCGCGGAAAAAACCTTCACGCCAAGATCACCTACTGCCATTTCTACACTCTTGCACAGTCGGACCCGTGATGGATGTTTCAGTGGCGATTCCTCTTCAAGTCACCCGTCACAGCCCTCCCGACAGGACTAGCTCTCGGGTCAGCTCCTCGTCGAGGACGTGCGCCGCGGAGGCGCCATGAGCGGCCGCCACCATCGCGCCGTGACTGTGGGTCATCAGGTCACCCGCTGCATAAATCCCCGCAATGGAGGTCTGGTAGTTGTCGGTCGCGACCAGATCACGCTCCGCGAGTCTCACACCGAGCTCCGTGACGAGCCGCGTCTGAAATTGTGGTGGCCGCACGAACAAAACGTCGCGAGCGACCTCCGCGCCACCGGCGAGCTGGACCGCAGCGAGCTTGCCGTTCTCGGCGCGCAGCCCGATCACCTCGCGGGTCTCGACCTGGATGTGGCCATCCCGTAACAGCGCCGGCGGGTCGAATCGCCCACTCGTGAAGACGATCAAGTCCGCGGTCCACGCGCGCAGGAGCAACGACCAATCTGCACACTGCTCGTCGGGTGCGAGATAGCCGAACGCGCGGTCGCGGACCTCCCACGCGTGGCAGTGGGGACACTGGAACAACGAGTTACCCCACAACTCGCGGTAGCCCGGCAGATCCGGCAACTGGTCGACGAGACCGACGCACAACAACACGCGGCGCGCCTCGAGCGTCGTGCTGCCTGCGGTCACGGTGAACCGGCCGCACTCACCGGTGATCGCGGTGACACGCTCGTCATCGTGAAGCTCGAACGTCGGGTACGCGGCGAGCTCCTCCCGCGCGATCTTGCGCATCTCTGCCGGCGGAGCTCCGTCCTGTGTGACGAACCCGCGCACCTCGCTCGCGGTGGCATTCCGCGGCGGCCAGCAGTCGAACAGCGCGACCCGCTTGCGCGAGCGCACGAGCGCGAGTGCCCCCGCGAGCCCCGCAGGCCCGGCTCCGATGACAGCTACGTCGTGCACGCGGAGTGGACTTGCAAGTCGTGGGCTAGAGCAGCGCCTTGGTCTGCCCCGCCATGACCCTGACCGCGAGCCGGCGGGGAAACAGGCGAGCCATCAACCACTGTGCGAGCTTGTTGAAAGCGCCCGGTATGAACGCGCCGCGCCGCGCGGTCCTCAGCGTCACCCGCGCGACCGCCGCGGGCGTCATCGCCTTGGGCCCCTCGCGGCCGGCGACGAGCGCGGTGAAGCCCGGCGTGCTCGTGGCACCGGCGCAGCACGCGACGACATCGACGCCCGCAGGCCCGAGCTCGGCGGCGAGCGCCTCCGCGAGCGCTAGATTGAACGCCTTGGTCGCGCCGTACGTCGCGAGGTACGCAGTTCCCCAGAACGCGGTCAGCGACGACAACAGGATGATCGTACCCCGGCGGCGCGCGACCATTTGTTCGCCGAAGATCCGCGCCGCGGTCAGCGGGCCGCGCGTGTTGAGCGCGAGCATCCGCACGTGGTCCTCGAGCGAGGTCGCGAGGAACGGACCGATCAGCGAGAGCGCCGCGTTCCACACCACGACCTCGATCGGATGTGCGATCGCTCGCAACGTGGGCTCGATGTCACCGCCGAGATCGAGGGCCAGGCTCTCGACCTGGCGCCCGCCAGCGCGCAGCTCCGCCGCGAGCGCTTCGAGCGGCTCCGGCCGACGCGCGATCAACACGAGGTCATGACCGCTCGCCGCCAGCTCGCGCGCGAACGCCGCCCCGATCCCTTCGGACGCACCGGCGACGAGTGCCCACTTGGTCATGTCTCACGGAAGCGTGGATCGCGCGGCGGTGCAATAGCGCCGGTTCGCCGGATCGCCGATGATCACCGCGATGACGGGTGTCCTCGCGCTACTCGCGGTGTACCTCGCGACGTTCGTGCTTTACGTGACGCTGCCCGGTCGCTGGGTCGAGGGCTACGCACGCGACGCTCGCGGTACGCCGCTGCGCTATCGCCTCGACGGTCCGTTGGTATGTGCGGTCGTGATCGCGGCGTACGTGGTGCTCGCCGCGACCGGCACCATCGCCTGGGATCTGTTCTATCGCGAGCGGCTGGTCACGCTCGTGACGGCGCTCGTGACCGGGTTCGTGTTCACGTTCGCGATCGTGGTTCCCGCCCCACCGACTGGAAAATCATGGGCGGCCGACCTCTACCTCGGCCGGCTCGAGAACCCGCAATGGGGCCGTGCCGACGCGAAGATGTTCCTCTACCTCGTCGGCGCGGTGATGCTCGAGCTCAACCTACTCTCGTTCACCGCGCACCACGTGCTGCACTTTGCCGACTCGACGAGCATCGTCGTGTACACCGCGCTGTTCAGCTTCTTTCTCGTCGAGTACCTGTGCTTCGAGCGCGTTCACCTCTACACGTACGATTTCGTCGCCGAACGCGTCGGCTTCAAGCTCGGCTGGGGCTGCCTCGCGTTCTATCCGTTCTTCTATG
>JBDUAS010000283.1:0-8749 GCA_040004535.1 Deltaproteobacteria bacterium | reverse complement strand
TCGTCGGCGCGCCCCAGAACGCCATGATGCCGTCGCCCATGTACTTGTCGACGGTGCCGTGCTCGCGCGCGATGATCGTGCTCATGTCGTCGAAGTAGGTCGCGAGGAACTTGACGAGCTCTTCCGGCGTGCGGCTCTCGGCGAGCGCGGTGAAGCCGACGAGATCGGAGAAGAACACGGTCAGCGTGCGGACCTCGCCAGTGAGCTCGGCATCGAGGCCCGATGCGACGAGCGTGCGCACGAGGTCGCGCGGGACGTACCGCGCGAACGAGCGCAAGCCGTACTTCATCTGGATCAGCGCGGTGTTCATCATGTCGATCTCGCGAAACAGCGACGGCCGGCCCTGCAGCTCGTCGAGCTCGAGCCGCCCGGCCTTCGCCATCTCACCCGCGAGCGCGATCAGCGGGCGCGACACGCGGCGCGCGACCAGCCACGCGATGATGATCGCGATGACGACCGCGACGAGCGAGATCAGGAGCGAGGCCAGCACGCGGTCGCGCAACCCGGCCGTGAAGTCGGACTCCGGTGCATAGGCGACGACTCGCCAGGCCGGGCCGCCCGTCAGCGCGAGCGTGCGCGCGATGAACGTCTCGCCGGCGAGCGTGAAGCCATGCGCGTCGGGAGCTGCGGCGAGCAGTGCATGCACCGCCGGATCGGCGAGTGCGTCGACGTGGATCGGCTCGTGGTTCGCGACGATCGGTGCGCTCGGATGCGCGATCACGACGCCGTCGTCGGAGATCAGCACGACGCGACCGTGCTCGCGGAACTGGAGCTGGCGGGTCAGCTCGGATAACCGCGCGAGGTTGAAGTCGATCGTGAACACGCCGGCGAGCTCGCTGCCGTGCAGGTTCGGCAGCGCGTACGTGATGCCAGGGACCTCCTGGCCCGCGAACACATAAGGCGCGGTCCACACGCCGTGACGCGCGGCCGCCGCGAGCGTGTAGAACGGCCGGGTCCGTGGATCGTAGAGCGTGTCTCGCGTGGTCTCGGGCGCACCCCACGTGCCATCCGCGTTGATGACACGCTCGTCGCGTACGGTCTTGCCGTCCTCGATCCAGCTCGTGTTCAGCTTCACGCCGCCGCCAACCGGTCGATAAGCGCCGGTGAACGTGCCGTCGCTCGCCGAGTAGCTGACCCAGGTGAAGCTCGGGTTCGCCTCGAGCACCGCGATCACCCGATGCGCGAGCTCGTCCTTTGCGGGCGCACCACCGAGGTTCACGAGCGCTTCGGCGGCTGGAGGCGCGCGCAGCACGAACGCCTCGGTCTCGGCCGCGGTCTCGCGCGAGATCTGGTCGAACAGGCTATCCGCGAGCGCGCGGACGTTCGCTTCGCCGGAGCGATAGTTCCACCACGCGATCCAACCGCCCGTCAGCGCGATCAGTACCGCGACGACGACCGCTAGGCTGATCGGATAACTGAACCTCCGCCGGCTCACCGCCGCCGAGGATAGATCAGAACCGCGCGGTGTAACCGATGCTGCCACCGGCGTGATCGAGCTGCACGGTCATGTGCGACTCCTCGTGGTGCGGCGTGACGAGCAAGTACACACCGGCCGCGGCGAGCACGACGCCGCCGATGCCGATGCCGATCGACAGGCCGCGATACGTGTGGCCATCGTCGAGCAGCGAGTGCGCCTTCGCGAGGTCGTCCGTGTTCGCGCACTGCGAGCCGGGGCACAGCGCATGCTCGTCGTCGAACTTGCTCGACGACACCGCGAACATCACACCGGCCGTCGCGAGTGCGGCGACGCCAACCGCGCCGATAATGACGCCGTTGCGCTCACGGTGATCCGCGGGCTCGTCGTGCGCGTCGGCCATCGGTTGCGCCGGCGCGGCCATCGCGGCGGTGGCCGGTGTCGCGGCCATCGGTGCGGGCTCGAACGGTGGCACAGCCGGGGCAGGGCCCGGCGCGGCCTCCGCTACGGGCTCGAGCCGGATCACCACGTCGACGATCGCCTTCTCGCGGTCGACGGGTGCGGACGCGTGGCCGGTATAGCCGGGCGCGGTCGCGACGACGTCGTGCGGTCCGGTGTCGACCATCACGTCCTTTCGTCGTCGACGAGCTCCATGCCACCGTGCGACGTCTCCATGTCGCGGCCGGTGTAGTGGCACGGACCGCCGGTGGCCATGCACACGAACTCGACGAGGAGACTCTTGAACTGCGGGATATCCGTGTTCGAGAACCGCAGGTTGATCCGCGAGTCCGCCGCGACGCGGCCGACGAAGGCGTCGACGACCGCGACGATCGCGCGCTGGCCGCCGAGCCTTTCATAGAGCTCTTGCGAGCCCTTCGCGGCGGGTGCGCCGGAGGCCGTCGACTTCGGGGTGTCCTGCGGTTTCGGCGAACCGCCACAGGCGATCGCGAGCGATGCGGCCAAAGATGCAGAGACGACTGCGAGCTTGGACAAGAGTCCGCCGGGGTGCGGGAATGACTTCACTGGAACAGGCTCGCGTAGGCGGCCTGGTTGTTCGCATCGCCGCCCGGATCGGGCAGCGCGCTGAACGTGCTGTACGCGACAGGCGTCGGATCGGCCGAGTGGTTCATCACCAGATCGATCACGAACGCGGTGAACGTGCCGGAGCCGCCGCCGGTGGGCGCGTCCTGCGGAACGTACGGGGTGTCATCGCCACAGCCCCCGAGGGCACGAGCGACCAGGATACCGAGCAACGTAAGACGTAGCTGCACGTGAGTCTCCCTTCTCGGGAGACCTACGAGCGTTATGCTCCGCTGGATCACATGACACCCGAAGCCTATTTGCCTGCGCACTTACAGGGCGCGACGATCGAGAAGATCAACGCCGGCCTGTCGGGAGCAGGCGTCTATAAAGTCGTCGCAGGCGACGCCGCGTACGTGCTCAAGATCGCGGACGCGCCGATCGACATGCCGATCCGCGAGGCCGCGGCACAGGCGGGCGTCGCGCCGAAGATCATCTATGTCGACCCGACGCGCCACGCGGTGCTGTCCGAGCTGGTCGTCGATCGCGGGTTCATGCCGCTGTTGATGACCCCCGCGACCCGGCCGCGGGCGATCGCGAGTCTCGGCACGACGCTGCGCCGCGTCCACGACTTGCCGATGCCGCCGAACGCCAAGCCGGCGACCCCGCGTGCGCACCTCGAGCACTTCACCGCCGCGCTCGCGAACCTGACCGTGCCCGCATTCGTGCGCACGGCGCAGGACCGCGCGCTCTCGGAGCCCGAGCCGCCAATCGATCGCGAGCCGGTGGTCAGTCACAACGACGTCAACCCCTCGAACCTGGTTTGGGACGGCGAGCGCGTGCGCCTGCTCGATTGGGACACCGCCGCGCCGAACGATCCGTTCTACGACCTCGCCGCGGCCGCGACGTTCATGCGCATGGACGAGGTCACGTGTTTCGCGTTGCTCGAGGCGCACGACGGCGTCTCGCCCGCCGTGTTGCCGGCACGGTTCGCGTACTGGCGGCGCATGGTCGCGGCGATGTGCGGATCGATCTTCTTGTCGCTCGCGCGCCAGCGCGGCTATGCGGGCAGCAGCTCCGATCAAGGGATGACGCTCGCGGAGGCGTACGCGCAGATGCGCACCGGTGCCCTCGTCGTCGCGACCGGCGAGGGCCAGTGGGCGTTCGGGCTCACGCTGCTCCGCGAGAGCCTCGCGCTCTAGCGTCGACCGCCGCCGAAGATCGCGACCTTCATCGCTTTGTCCTGCATCCGCAAACCGCCACGTTGGCGCACCGCGTAACATTCAGACCGTGCGCTCGCGCCACAACTGAATGATTTTCGCGACCTTTCCTCTCGCGCGCCTCACTGAGCACGGCATGCAGAAGTTAGGCGTCGAAACTCGGCCGCTCCGGATCCTCGGTGTGGGCACGCGCGCGACCTCGAGTTGGTTGCGCGACCTCGATCTCCGGCCCACGGGATCATGGGACGTCGCGATCGATCTCGATGACGGAGCCGGTGCGCACTTTCACATCGCGATAGATCCAGACGAGTGGGGCTTCCGGTTCGAGCGCAACGGCGATCTCTCGTGGATCCGCGTGCGCACGGCGCCGATGGTCCACATGCGGGACGATTTCGGCCTTCTGGCGATCACGCCCGGGTTGCGCGATCTGACGACACTCGTCCGTGCGATCGAGGGCCGCTTTCAGCTGCGATTTCGCCGCGAGCACGCCCGCACCCACACGGACCTTCATGATCGGGATGCGATGCTGCGCAGCTGGATCGCATCCCTCTAGGGAGATCCGGGCACCTGCGTCGTATGATGGGCGTTCGCCATGCTTCCCACGGCCAGCCATCAGACCGAGACCGACGTCGCTCACGAGGTCCCGCCGCCTGCCCTCGATGGCGCCGAGGCCGAGTCCGCCGAAGCCGCGGAACCAACGACGGCTTACACGAACAACGGCGCCATCCCCGCGCCTCAGAAGTTCACGGCCGGCGCGCCTTCGGCGACCGCGGGTGACAAGGCCTTCGCGGCCACCGACCACCTGTCGCCCGACCAGCACGCGTACTACGACCAGATCCGCGCGAAGGAACCTGGCATCGCCGACAAGCGCGCACAACAGCTCGCCGGTGAGAGTCGCCCGCTGACCCAGAACGATCGCGACACCGTCACTGCGATCCAACGCAAGATCGCGACGATGAAGCCCAAGCGGATCGACGATCCGAAGAACCCGAATCTCGTGCAGATCGAGGTCGCGTTCGACGGCACCGGTGACGACCGCGAGGCGATGACGAACGATACGAACCCGGCGTTGCTCGAGGACGCGTTCGAGGGCCCGAAGCAATATCAACCTGGCGTCGCGACCAAGCCCGGCAAGGGTCTCGGCGCGAAGATCGAGAACAACTACGAGTTCGCGACCGGCGCCGGCATGCAGGCGCGGATCGACGCCGCGTACAACAACCTCGTCGCCGAGGTGAGCTCGATCAAGGGCGGCAACCCGAAGGCCGAGGTCGTGCTCGTCGTCACCGGGTTCTCGCGCGGCGCGGCCGAGGCGCGGGCGTTCACGAACGAGCTGAACAAGCGCGGCGTACCGGTGTCGTCGTCGAAGCAACCCGACGGCACGTTCAAGGAACACTACGACACGCCGCACGTCGGCGTGATGGTGCTGTTCGATACCGTCGAGATGTCGGCGAATCGCAACCTCGACATGGGAATCCCGGCGAACGTCGACAACGTCCTCCACATCACCGCGCGCGACGAGCACCGCGCCGACTTCCCGCTGACGAAGGCGACCGACCCGAAGCGGCCCGACGACGGCCGGATCACCGAGGTCGCGATGCCGGGCTCGCACGCCGACATCGGCGGCGGCAATCCGAACGCGTACTCGCAGGTCTCGGAGCAGATCGCGCGCCAGTACATGATCAACGCGGGTGTCGAGATGAAGCCGGAGGATCCGAAGCAGCAGGTCGACGTCAACGATCCGAGCCTGCGCCTCCACGACAGCGGCGGTGGACTGTTCGGGATGAAGCGCCCGACGTTCGATAGCAAGAACCCGAAGTAACCGGCGCGACTTGGGATTCACGATTGTCGTGACCTTCTATGAGAAGGCCCCCACTTAGCTACCGGTGAACCGTGCGACCGCGGCTTGGTTAGCGTCTCGCGGCCTGCGGTCCGAGTCTTCCGAATGGCGGGTCACGATCGATCTGGAGAACGACGCGCAGGCCCCGACCGCGCGCTTCAACATCGCGATCGCGATCCCGAACCTCGAGCAGCTCGGTGTGTTGGTTACCGGGCTCGAGCGCCGGTTCGACCTCTATTTCCGGCGCTTGCACGCGCGGAGCGAGACGACGATCGATCGCTCCGAGCCCGCGATCCGGCTGTGGGTCGTCGCGTGTGTCTAGGCGACTTCTTCGAGTGATACGCGGGCGCCGTCGAGCAAGGCGAGCCATTGCTTCTTCAGGTCGCCGCCGAGCGCGAACGGTGCGAGCACGACCCGGTGACCTTCCGGGCACGGCTCGCACGTCTTTACGTTCGCGAGCAACTTGAGCGGCGCGGGCATGCAGCCGAGCGTGACCTCGACGAGCCACGCCGGCGCCAGCGCGTCCTTGCCGACCATCTCGAACGCGTTCGGCGAGATCGTGACGGCCGCGTAGCCTTCGTGCTTCGGCACGCTGACCTCGAACGCGACCGGCCATGCTTCTTCATCGGTACGCGCCGGGACTGCCACCGCGGTCGAGGTCTCGGCGGCCGCGGACAGGCTCGCCATCTGGGTGCCGACTTCTTGCGCGGCGGCACCGAGCGCATAGCGCTCCATCGTCGCGATCTCGGGAATCTCGAGCAGGGCGGCGACGCCGGTACCCGGCGAGCGCTCGAGGATCGCGATCACGCGATCGACGAGCTTGATCAGCTGAGTGAGCGGCGTCGCGGCGACGTTCGCGGCATCGTGATGATGGGCGATCACGTCCGTGATCACCTCGGGCAGGTTCCAGCGCGCGGCGACGGCCATGCCGACCTGGACTTGCAGCTTCGAGATGAAGGCCTGCCACTCTGCTTCCGGCAGCTGCGGCAACGGCACGGTCTGGCCAATCTCTTCGATGCCGGCGACGACTACGACCGCGCCGAAATCGTGGAGCAGGCCGGCGAGGTACGCCGCGTCCGGCGACACGCCACGCTTGGTCGCGAGCTCTTGCCCGAACCGAGCGGCGAGGAGCGCCGATCGCCAGGTATTGCGGCGCAACACTGCGAGCGGACCACTCGCCGTGCCTGACTTGCCGAGGCTCATCGCGAGCGCGACCTGGATGACTTGTTCGACGCCGATCCGCTGCAGCGACTCGGCCAGGCTCGTTACCGGGCGGCCGTTCGCAGCGCTGTTCGCGCGACCGACGACGGCGGCGGCAAGCGACGGATCCTGCGCGACGACCTCGGCGAGCTGCGCGACGGTATGGCGCGGATCACGTGCGATCTTCTCGAGCTTGGTGGCGACCGCCGGGTACGGCGGGATGCGCAGCTTGTTCGCCCGCAGGCGGTCGACGAGCGCTTGTTCGATATGCGCGAGAGAAGCCGAGACGTTCACACAGATCGTATCGGCCGTACGGCGCTCCTGTTCAGGGGCGTCTCACGGCGACGATCTGGGAGGCGGCATCAACTGTTGAAGCGTTGCGAAGTTCACTGGCTTCACCAGGTGATGGTCGAACCCGGACTCGGTCGAGCGCTGGCGGTCTCCGTCCTGTCCGTAGCCGGTGATCGCGAACAGTCGAACGGAGCGCCAGGGGCCGAGCTCGCGCAACCGGCGGGCGAGCTCGTAGCCGTCCATCGCCGATAAGCCGATATCGAGTAGTGCGACATCGGGGACGAACTCCCGGGCAAGCGCGAGCGCCTGCGGGCCATCGTGGACGACGCGGGTGTGATAGCCGCGATCGGAGAGCAGATCGGACAGCATCTCGGCCGCGTCGATGTTGTCGTCGACGATCAACACCGAAACGCCGGCCTGCTGTGCCAGTGCGACAGGCGCGGCGGCGTCTGCGTGCGCTGCGGTGAGCTGCGCCCACGGCAAGCGGACCTCGAACGTGCTGCCGTGGCCACTCCCCGCGCTCCGGACTTCGACCCGACCGCCATGCAGCGTGACGAGGCTGCGCACGATCGCGAGGCCGAGGCCGAGGCCGCCGGCCGCGCGATCGATGTTCTGGCGCTCCTGGACGAACAGATCGAACACGTGGGGAAGCATCTCTGGCGCGATGCCGCGGCCGGAGTCGGTCACCGCGATCACGGCAAAGTCTCCCTCGCGCCGGGCGGTCACGTTGACCCGGCCACCCGGGTCGGTGTACTTCGCCGCGTTCGTGAGGAGATTCGCGAACACCTGGGTGAGCCGGGCTTCGTCACCCTCGACGCCGAGGTCGTGCGGCACGTCGGCGGCCAGCTCGTGGCGCTGCTGCTCGAACAGCGGCGACGCGGTCTCGATCGCCTTCGCGAGCACGTTCGCGAGCAACAGCGGGTCGCGCTTGATCTGGATCATCCCGCGCGTGATCCGCGAGACGTCGAGGAGATCGTCGACGAGCGCCGCGAGGTGACGAGTCTGACGCTCGATGATCGTGCGCTCGCGCTCGAGCGCCGGTAGGCCGCGCAGCCGCATCAGCTCGAGTGCGGTGAGGATCGGTGCGAGCGGATTGCGGAGCTCGTGGCCGAGCATCGCGAGGAACTCGTCCTTCGCGCGGTTCGCGGCTTCGGCGCGGTTGCGCTCGAGCTCGACCTCGCGGCGAAGCCGCGCGAGCTGCAGCATGTTCGACACGCGCGCCGTCAGCTCGCGCGCCGAGAACGGCTTGACGAGATAGTCATCGGCTCCCGCCTCGATGCCTTCGATCCGGGCTTCCTCGCCGGCGCGCGCAGACAGCATCACGACCGGCACGCTCGCGAACGCCGGATCGGCACGCAACGCGCGGAGCACGCCAAAGCCGTCGAGCCCCGGCATCATCACGTCGGTGAGGACGAGATCGGGACGCTCGCGTCGGGCGGCGTCGAGCGCTTGCTGGCCATCGGCGACGATCGTCACCGCCCAGCGCGCGCCGAGCAGCCGGCGCAGGTAATCGCGCATGTCGGCGTTGTCGTCGGCGACGAGCACACGTGCCTCCGACGTATCGACGACCGGGGGCGCATCGAGCGGCAGCGTGATCTCGGGCGACGACCGCTCGGGCATCCAGCGCAGCGCTTCTTCGACGAACGCGCTGACGCCCGAGACTTGCGGCCGCGACGGCGCGGCGACGGCGCCGTCGCGGTGCTTCGGGATCCGCACGGTGAAGCGCGTGCCGCGGCCGGGCACGCTGTCCGCAAACAGCGTGCCCTG
>JBDUAS010000282.1:0-8762 GCA_040004535.1 Deltaproteobacteria bacterium | reverse complement strand
GTCATCTCGTCGAAGTGCGGGTGGTACATGAACGTGCCCGGCTTCGTGAACGTGAACTCGTACTTGAAGGTCTTGCCGGGTTTGATCAGGTCTTGCGTGAGACCTCCAACGCCGTCCATGCCGTTCGGGACCACGACGCCGTGCCAGTGCACCGTCGTCGGCTCCGGCAACTTGTTCGTGACATAGATCCGAACGCGATCGCCCACGACCGCTTCGATCACGGGACCCGGCGTTGATCCGTTGTAGCCCCACGCTTCGATGTCGAGCCCCGGCGCGAACTGATGACGCAGCGGTTCCGCGACGAGGTGGAAGATCTTCACGCCGCCTCGCGTGGTGAAGGGCAGCGTGTGCCCGTCGGGGACGATCACCGGCGTGTAGTGCTCGCCCGCTGGCGGCTTCGGAATGTCGACAGTCGCCGCCGGCGGCGGTAACTGCAACGGTGCCGGCATGCCGGGCTGCGGCGCGGGCGTCTTGGCCGGGTCAGGCATTGGCATCTGCATGCCGCCGTGCGGCTGCGCGCTGGCCTGTTTTCGCGCGACCGCAAGCGCCCCTGCGGCGAGTCCCGATTGCAGCCAGTGACGTCGCGAGATATTCATAGCGCGTCCTTTTTCATCGCATGGCCACCGCGGCGAAGTGCCTTGACCTCTGCCAGCGAGGACCAGTATCGGCGAAGTGCTTCGATGCGCTGACGTCCGACATCCACCATGTCGCGACGCGCGCTCAGCAGCTCGAACGTACTCGCGTTCATCGCGTTGTACTGCAGGACCGTCTCGGCTAGCACGCGCTGACGCAACGGCATGACGACGTCGACGATCTGGCGCACCTCGGCGAACGCCTGCTCGACGCGCGACCTCGTCGTGCGTGCGCTCGCCACGAGGTCGGTCGTGGTTGCGAATATCTCGTTGCGCGCGCGATGCTCTTGGGCGAGGGCGCGCGCACGTGGCCCTTGTTGCTGATCGAATAGTGGGATGCCGATACGAAGAGCCGGACCCGCTTCCCAATCGACGCCGTCGCGGCGCGCGACCGCGACGCCAACGCCGAGCTCCGGGAGGAACGAACGAACCATCGCATAGTGATGGCGTTCGTCCGCCGCGTCGGCATCCGCGCGGAGCGCATCGAGGTCGAGGCTCGCGGTGGACGCAGCCCGCTCGAGGTCATCCAGCATCGGCTTCGTCATCGGGACGTCGGCCAGTGATCCTGCGAGCGTCCATTTCGTCATCGTGTCGGGAACTCCGAGCAGCCCCGCGAGGCTTGCCCGGCTCTCTTCGAGAACTTGTTCAGCGCGTCCAATCTCGATCCGGGACCGCTCGCGCTGCTCTTGTTCGCGCACGAGTGCGAGATCTGAAGTGTTGCCGGCCGCGTACTGGCGTTCCACGAGATCCGCCGAGGCGTTCGCGGCGTCGAACGTGGTCTGCGCGAGCTCGCGCTCTTGCATCGCGGCCAGCGCGTCGTAGAACGCGATCTCGACGCGGCCCGCGAGCTCGACCGTCGCGGCCACGGCCCGTGCGCGAGAGCCTCGCAGCTCCGCGTTCGCGATTCCCCGACGCTGCGTGATCTGCACGAGGTCGAGCACGTCCTGCACGACGGTCAGCTCGATCTCGCTTCCGGTCCCCGAGAGCGCGCGTTTGTAGTCAGCATCGACGTTGGCCGGAGGCAGGACTGTCGCATCGGCGATCTGGCTCGCCGCGATTCCGAGGTCGTCAAAACGAGCCTGAAGGCGTCGGTTCCGAGCGAGCGCGATTCGGAGCGCGGCGTCGAGATCGATCGGTTTCGCGAGCAACGCGTCGATCGCTCGAGACGTCGGTTCGTCTTCCGACCAAACGACGTTCAGCCCCATCCGCCGCTGGACTTCGCGATCCACAGGTCCGAACACGGCAGAACGCGACGGTACGCAGCTCGTGGACAAAACGACCGCGATCCACCATCGACGCATCGTGGCGCGACGCAGCACGAGCCGAGCCAACATCAAGCCAAGCGATTCCAATCGGATGAACATCGGACAGCCCTCCAACATGTGACCGGCACGGTTACACGTGACCGAACAGACCCGGCCAATGCAACGAAACGACGCATTCGACTCTCGGTCATTACACTCGCCGAAACAGCAGCAACCGGAGCCCACTCAGCGTGACGAGCAACGTGCTGCCTTCGTGGCCGATGACCCCGACGGGCAACGAGATCCGTCCCAGTACATCCGCCACAACCAGTACGACGATCACGGAGAGCGCGACGACGATGTTCTGCTTTACGATGCGCAGCGCGCGCCGGCCGAGGCCGATCGCGTAGGGGATCCGAGCAACGTCGTCGGCCATCAGCACGACGTCGGCAGTTTCAAGTGCCACGTCCGTACCCGTCGAGCCCATCGCGATCCCGACCGTGGCCGTCGCCAAGGCGGGTGCATCGTTCACCCCATCGCCAACGACGGCGACGGATCCGTACGTTGCGAGCATCTCTTCGACGATGCGCACCTTATCCGCGGGCATGAGACCGGCGTGGACCTCGTCGGCGCCTACGGCCGACGCCACCGCCCGCGCGCTAGCGACGCTGTCGCCGGTGATGATCGCGATATGGGCGATGCCCAAACGTCGGAGCGCGCGAACAGCCGCAGCGGCGTTGGGCCGTAGGGTGTCGCGAACCGCGATCAATCCTTTGGCCACGGAATCACCGGCGAGCACCACCGTGCAGCCGTCGGCCTCGAGTCGGCGCTGTTCGACTTGTAAGATCGCGGACACCTCCGCGAACAGCTCCGCCTTGCCGACGCGCCAGCTCTCGCCAGCGACGTCCCCGCGAGCGCCGACGCCGATGACCGCCTGGAAGTTGGTCACCGCAGGGAGCGCGAGACCGCGACGCGTTGCCTCGGCGACGATGGCCGCACCGATTGGATGTTCGGACATCTTTTCGACCGCGGCGCTCATCACCAGTAGGTCGTCGAGACTGCCGAGGTGGGTCAGAATGTCGGTGACCGTTGGACTGCCGGTCGTCAGCGTCCCGGTCTTGTCGAACGCGACGGCACGAACCTTGCCGAGCGTTTCGACGAACGTACTCCCTTTGAACAGGACACCGTTACGCGCTCCGTTCGACAAAGCAGAAAGCAGCGCCGGCATCATGCTTGCCGCGAGCGCGCACGGAGACGCCACGACGAGGAACACCATCGATCGATACAGCGCGTCGGCGAAGCTCCAACCGAGGGCGACGGTCGGAATTGCCATGAACAGAACTGCCCCGATCACGACGACGTTGGCGTAGCCGCGTTCGAAGCGCTCGATGAACAACTGCGATGGCGGACGGCGCTCTTGCGCCTCTCGAACGAGCTCGATGATCCGAGCGATCACCGTTGCACCCGCGGGTTTCGAAACGGTGATGCGAAGGCCACCTAGACCGTTGATCGTGCCCGCGAACACGTCGGCCCCCGCCCGCTTCAGGACCGGCGTCGCTTCTCCCGTGATCGATGCTTGATTCACGAGCGACGTACCCTCGACGACGTGGCCGTCGGCCGGAATCCGCTCGCCAGGCTTGACCACCACGACATCGCCGACGAGCAACGCGTCTACCGGCAGCACGACCTCTTGACCATCGCGGATCGCAGTCGCCTCCTCGGGATTGAGTGCCATCAGCGATTCGATGTCGCGTTGCGTCCGTGCGCTCGCGTAACCTTCGAGTGTTCCGCTGAGCGCGAAGATGAAGATCAAGAGCGCGCCGTCGAACCAGTACCCGATCGTCGCCGCGCCGATCGCCGCCACGACCATCAGCAGATCGACATCGAGCTCGCGCTCTCGTACGAGCTTCGTCGTGCCTTCGATCGCCTGCCGGTATCCGCCGGCAACGTAACCGACGAGAAACAGGATCGACGACACCAGGGTAGATGCGCCGCTACGGGCCGCGAGCATGCCCGCGACGACGAAGATGCCGCAGATCGCAGTCGTGATCGCTTCTCCATGCTTGGTCCAGATCGCTTGCATGGATGTCCCTACTTGATGAACGAGCGCAGCACTTCGATCAGCTGCTCCGCCGCGCGCCGCTGGGCGGCGGTTGGCTCTTGCGCAGGATCGAGGATGTGGTCGCGAACGTGGCCTTCGATGATCTCGGTCATGAGGCCCGCTAATGCGCCCCGGCACGCGGCCACCGTCTGAAGGACGATGAAACAGTCCGCGCCTTCTTCGAGCGTCCGCTGGATACCGTCGACCTGGCCGCGTAGACGTTTGATGCGAAGTAGTAACTTTTCTCGATCGCGATCCGTGTGTCCCACGAAGCCAACATACCCCCCGGGGGTATCCGTAGCGAGGAACCTCGCAACCGTTTACGTTCGGAACGGACTCCTTCGGACGAGGGATGCGGTGGCGCGCGCGCTCGTTCCCCGGCATTGACGAATTGCCGTCGTCGTTGAACGAGTAACCGGCAGCGTTACACGCGAGATGTCGCGAACGAATTCGCGTAATGCGCCGCGTTCGCGTGCGTCGAGTGGGCATGCAGCCCAACATGGGAACGACCATGGATCACTCCCACCACGATCACGCGGTCCCGCCAAGCGATGTGGCGCGGGTGAAAGATCCGGTTTGCGGCATGAACGTGACGCCCGGGACCGCGAAGGGCGGTAGTGCCGTCCACGACGGTCACGAATACTGGTTCTGCAACCCGAAGTGCCGCGACAAGTTCGTCGCTGACCCTGCGCAGTATCTGGAGCCGGCTCAAAAGGCGCCGGTCACCGCAGAGACGGGGGGCATGTACACCTGCCCCATGCATCCCGAGATCCGGCAGATCGGACCGGGCAACTGTCCCATCTGCGGCATGGCACTCGAGCCGGAGATGCCAAGCGCGGTCGAGGCGCCGAATCCCGAGCTCGTCGACATGACGCGACGGTTTTGGATCAGCGCGGCGATCACGATTCCGCTACTCGCGATCGCGATGGCGGAGATGGTTGGCTTCACGCTGTTCACCGAGAAGGCGCGGACCTGGATCGAGCTCGTGCTGGCCACCCCGGTGGTGGCCTGGGCGGGATGGCCCTTCTTTCACCGCGGCTGGGATTCGATCCGTCATCGCAGCCTCAACATGTTCACGTTGATAGCGATCGGCACCGGCACCGCGTACGGGTACAGCTTGCTCGCAACCCTCGTACCCTCGATCGTTCCTCTCGCCATGCGCGGGCGCGGCGGCGGCGTCCCCGTCTATTTCGAACCGTCCGCCGTGATCGTTTGCCTCGTGTTGTTGGGGCAGGTTCTCGAGCTGCGGGCGCGCTCGGCGACCTCAGGCGCCATCCGCGCGTTGCTCGGTCTCGCGCCGAAGACGGCGCGCCGCATCTCCGCGGACGGTGCGGAAGTGGATGTGCCACTCGAACACGTCCAGGTCGGCGATCATCTGCGCGTCAGACCCGGCGAGCGCGTGCCGGTCGATGGAGTCGTCATCGAAGGCGGCAGCAGTGTCGACGAATCGATGATCACCGGTGAGCCGATTCCGGTCGAAAAAGCAAAGGGGGACAAGGTTACGGGCGGGACGCTCAACGCGACGGGGAGCTTCGTCATCGTGGCTCAGCGCGTAGGTCGCGACACGCTGTTATCACAGATCGTCCAGATGGTAGCGGAGGCACAGCGCAGCCGTGCGCCGATCCAGCGACTCGCAGACCGAGTTGCCGCGTGGTTTGTTCCCGCGGTTCTAGTCGTCGCCGCAGCGACGGCGATCGTGTGGGGTGTGGTTGGCCCCGAGCCGCGGCTGGCACATGCGCTCGTCAGTGCGGTCGCCGTCTTGATCATCGCGTGTCCGTGTGCGCTCGGCCTTGCGACGCCGATGTCGATCATGGTCGCGACCGGCCGTGGTGCGAGCTTCGGCGTGCTCATTCGCAGGGCGGAGGCGTTGGAGGTGCTCGCGCGGATCGATACCGTCGTCGTCGACAAGACCGGCACGTTGACGGAAGGCAAGCCACGCGTCGCTTCGATCGTGACGGTGCCTGGTACTACAGAGGCGACCGCGCTCGAGCTCGCCGCCGCACTCGAACGAGGCAGCGAGCATCCTCTTGCTGCAGCGATCATCGCCGCGGCAAACGAACGCGGAATCGCGATACCTGCCGCGAGCGACTTCACTTCCATCACGGGCGGAGGGGTACGGGCTACCGTCGCCGGCAAGCGCGTCGCGCTGGGCAACGCTCGCTTCGTCAACGCATCTGGCAGCGAGAGCTCGAATCTCGCCGAAAAGGCTGACCAGCTGCGGAGCGCCGGCCAGACGGTGGTGTTTCTGTCCGTCGACGGCACGACGAAGGCGGCGATCGGTGTCGCAGATCCGATCAAGGCGACGGCCGCCGAAGCGATCGCTGCGCTGCACGCCGAGGGGCTGAAGGTCATCATGCTCACGGGCGACAACAAACTGACGGCGTCCGTCGTGGGCAAGACCCTCGGTCTCGACGACATCGTCGCCGAGGTCATCCCCAAGCAGAAGCGCGAGGTAGTCGAGCGTTTGCGCGCGGAGGGGAAGATCGTAGCGATGGCGGGCGATGGCGTTAACGATGCGCCGGCACTCGCGAGTGCGGACGTCGGAATCGCGATGGGGACCGGCACCGATGTCGCGATTCAAAGCGCCGGCATCACGCTCGTCAAAGGCGACCTTCGCGGCATCGTGCGAGCACGTGAGCTCGGACGCGCGACGCTGCGCAACATCCGCCAGAACCTCGCCTTCGCGTTCGCGTACAACATCCTCGGCGTCCCGATCGCGGCCGGCGTCCTGTATCCGTTCTTCGGAATCGTGCTGAGTCCGATGATCGCTAGCGCAGCGATGAGCCTCAGCTCCGTCTCGGTGATCACGAATGCGTTGCGGTTGCGCCGGCAGCAGCTCACGCAAACTGGGTCCCACGCTCCTGCTGCGTCAGCCCACGCGACGTAGCGTTTCGATCATCCCCACCCGTGCCCCTGTCCGCCCCAGCCAGCGCAGCCGTGACCGCCATAGACCACCACTTCGTTTCGTTGGCTGAACATCAGCCCCATCATCAGGAACATCATGGCGTTGTTCCCGCCGAACAATCCGCCGTTGTTCTTGCCGAGATCTTTGAGCGCGCTGCTGATGCTGTTCAAAGACGTCATGAGCGCGTCGTTGGTCGAGCCCGAGCTCGAGCTCGAGCCGGTGCTCGTACTGGAGGCGCCGGAGGTGCTCCCGGTGGGCATGGGCATGTTCATCCCCGTGCCGCCGGTAACGAGGTCGAGCGTCGTCGAGTCGATGGTGCTGAGTTCGGCCTTCATGGTGGTGCTCCTTGAATGCAGCCGACTAGAGCATCACGTATGCCACGGCTAACGCCGCGGATCGCCTCGACGCGTCCCACGGTGATCATATCCTCCGAGTTGCAGGGTGACGACCGAGGAAGACACCGGCGTCTCGAGGACGCCGAGACTGTCTACTTCGGTCGGCGAAGTTACGCACCACCGTGCATCGCTAGGCTGAAACGTTGCGGCGGCTTGGCATCGCTCCTGCGGTTGCGCAACCCTGAGGTATCGACGATCCGTCTAAATCCCTCGGCAACCGTGGTGGACGACTTGCGCTGGAAGTCCCCAGGACGCGCCGACGACGTCACATGGTGACTCGGGCTGCACACAATGGAGCGCGATGGGTGGACGCCGATGTGGCGCCTTTTAGTCGCTTGCGCTGCGAACGCTTCAGCATGCTGTCACGCGCCTGCACGGCGTATGCTTTGTCACAGGTGACCAAGTCTAAACGAAAGCAACTCTCGGACTGGACCTATCAGGAAGCGATGGATGCGGCCCGCGCCGATGCCGAACCCAAGTATCTCGTAGCGATCCTCGAAAAAGCCGAAGGCGATCTGGTGCGCGCGGCTGCGTACGCTGGCGTTACGCGCTGGTTGTTCGTGCAGCTGATCAAGAAGCACCAAATAAGCGCCAAGAGTTTTCGGCCGTACCGAAGCGAAGTTGTTCAGACCGCTCTTCGTCAACTCCAGAACGATGATGATCGTCGCAGCCGTTAGGGTGCCGGATTAGAAATGTCAGTGACCATAAGTCGCCAGCCACACCGGCCGCATCACGCGCTCACCCTTCGGCGACGAACCACGACGAACGCTACGACCAGAACGGACAACACGGAGGACCTTGGACGCGTGGACCGGCAACCGCACCCGGCCTTGCCGGGCTGGTCCTCGGTGGTGCCGCCATCATCACCCAAGCCCGCATCAGCGTCGGGGCCTGCGGCGACCGCCACCGCGCGGCGCCGATAGTAAATCTGGTAGGTGCCGCTGCGGTGGTCGAGCCACATCACGTGCACGTAGTTCGGCGTCACCGCATCGAGCGGCGTCGACGAGTCGGTGCCCATCGCCGTCGACACGCGCTCCTCGGGAATCCAGCTCGTGCCTTCGGTCGTCGACAACGTGTAGTAGATCGCCAGCGCACCATCGCGGCTGTCGTGCCACGCGAGGTGCACGTTCGAGCCGGAGCCGATGATCGATCCGTGGTCCGCTTGGTTGGGCTGATCCGTCAGCTGGATCGCCGGATCCCACGTTGCGCCGTTGTCGGGCGAGTGCACGGTAAACATGTGCGGGTTCGCGTCGGCGGTGTTCTCCGCCGAGCGATTGAAATTGATGATGACGCTCGACGCGCCGGCGACCGCGATGTCGTTGCGTCCTGCGATCGCTGCGCCCGAGTACGACACCGGAACCTCGGCGCCCCACGTCGTGCCGCCGTCGACCGACCCGATGTAGAACGTGTCGGGGCAACTCGCGAACGTAAACGTCGGGCCGGCCATGCACATCGGATTCGCGCCCCGATCGTCCCAGATCGTGA
>JBDUAS010000281.1:0-8776 GCA_040004535.1 Deltaproteobacteria bacterium | reverse complement strand
TCTTCTGGATCATCGCGTCCTGGTTCATCGCCAGGATGCCGTCGGCGCCGTCCTTGACCGCGAGGAAGCCCGGCAACAGCGTCGTGAAGTACTGCGCCGCGTCGGGCGTGACGCGCGCCTGGGCAACCGCTGCGCGATAGGTCGTCCAGGCCGCGCGGATCCGCTGCGTCGCCTCTCGTTCACCGGGCTCGGTGAGGTTGTGCTCCTGCGCCGCGAGCTCGGTCTCGAGCTTGGGGATGTTCGCATCGATCTGCTCGCCACCCTCACGGCCGCGGCCGATCAGTGCGAACACGACCCCGCTGTCGATGCGCTCGGCGGACTCCTTCATGCGCTCCGCCGCCAGCACCGAGCGATAGTTGTCCTTGAGGATGTCCTCCGAGCTGCGGCCGAGCGCCCCCGTGACCACGCTACCGATCGCGATCGTGGCGACGAGCGCCACGACGAGCGGCATCTGCGCGAGCAGGACCTTGTTGCGCAGCCTCATGCACGCTCCTCGTCGCCCCGCAGCGACACGATGTGCACGTCGAGGTCGGACGCCTCCTGCAGCAGCCTGAGCGGTACCGAACGTCCGATGACCTGACGCCACCAAGGCTGATGCGAGCGCCCGATCACGACATGCCCGACACCGTGCGAGCGCGCGAAGTCGATCAGCGCGGGCACGGGGTCGCGCGCCTGAAGCCTCACGACCTCGGCGCCGAGCTCGCGCGCGAGCGCGATGTTCGCGAGCAGATGGCGCTGCGCCTCGGAGTCGATCCGATCGGGCGCCTCGCGCGGGGTCTCGACGTAGACCACGAACCAGTCGCCGCTCAGCTTGCCGGCCATCCGCGAGCCCTTGCGCAGCAACGCCTCGGCGTGCGGCGGATACGACGACATGCACACCATCACCCGGTTGCGCGCGGGCCGGGCATCGCCATCGCGGGTGCGGGCCTTGCTCTCGTGCTGGCGCTCGAGGCTCTCGGCGACCTCGCGCAGCGCGAGCTCGCGCAGCGTCATGAGGTTCGCATCCTTGAAGAAGTGGTCGAGCGCCCACGCGACCTTGTCGGGCGTGTAGATCCTGCCGGTCTTCAGGCGCTCGAGCAGATCCTCGACGGCAAGGTCGAGATTGACCACCTGGACCGCCTCCTTGAGGAACCGGTCCGGCACCGTCTCGTGGATCGTGACGCCGGTGGCCTTCTCGACGACGTCCTTGAGTGACTCGAGGTGCTGGATGTTGAGCGCACCGATCACGTTGATCCCCGCGGCGAGCAACTCGAGGACATCCTGATAGCGCTTCTTGTTCTTGCTGCCGGGCGCGTTCGTGTGAGGAATCTCGTCGACGATGCAGATCTCCGGCTTGCGTCGCAGGATCGCTTCGACGTCCATCTCTTCGACCACGACGCCGCGATACTCGACCTTGCGGCGCGGGATGAGCTCGAGTCCCGCGACCAGCGCCTCGGTCTCGGCCCGGCCATGGGTCTCGACAAAGCCGAGCACGACGTCGACACCGCGGGTCGCGAGCGCGCGGGTCTCCTCGAGCATCCGGTAGGTCTTGCCGACGCCCGCCGCGAAGCCGATGTAGAGCTTGAGGCCGCCCCGGCGGGTGCGTTGCACCAGCTCGAGGAAGTCCTCTGCGCGATGTCGCGGCGCGGTCACTTCGGCAGCGTACCCCCATCGCCCGCGGCGCGCGCGGGACGGCCGAACGTGCGATCGAGTGCGAGGTTCAGGGCGAGCACGTTGATGCGGTCCTCGCCGAGGAAGCCGAGATCGCGGCCCTCGGTCGAGTGCTCGATGATCGTCCGCACGCGGTCGACCGCGACCCCCCGCGCCGTCGCGATCCGCTGGGCCTGGAGCCGCGCATTGTCGGGCGAGATGTCGGGATCGATCCCGCTCGCCGAGCGAGTCACCGCATCGGCCGGCACCTCCGTCGAGGCCGCCAGGCCGTTCTCGGTGCGATAGGCGGCGACGAGGTCCTTGATCCCGGTGAACGACTCGTCGACATCCTTCGTCGCCGGGTCGTCGGGCTGGCCGTCGCGCAGCTTCTTCGACGTCGGACCGAGATTGGTTCCCGAAGAATTCGCGGCGTCGTAGCCGGAGACCGAAGGGCGCGGGTGGGCGTACGCCGGATCGGCGAAGCCTTGACCGATCAGCTCGGAGCCGACCTCGTGGCCGTGGTCGTCGACGACGAGCGAGCCGTTCGCGCGGTGTGGGAACACCAGCTGGGCACCGGCCGTGACGACGAGCGGATACGCGAGCCCGGTGAGGATCAGCGTCACGAGGGTCGCACGTAGGGCGATGATGAAAGCCTGCATCAGGTTGCTCCGATGGCGGTCAACGCCATGTCGATCAGCTTGATCCCGACGAACGGCGCGACGAGGCCGCCAGCGCCGTAGATCAGCAGCGAGCGGCGCAGGATCGCGGCGGCGCCGAGCGGGCGGTACTTCACGCCACGCAACGCGAGCGGGATCAGGATGATGATGATGATCGCGTTGAAGATCACCGCCGCGAGGATCGCGGACAGCGACGAGGTCAGGTTCATGATGTTGAGCGGCGCGATCTGCGGGAACACGCCCATGAACATCGCCGGCAGGATCGCGAAGTACTTCGCGACGTCGTTCGCGATCGAGAACGTGGTCAGCGAGCCGCGCGTCATCAGCAGCTGCTTGCCGACCTCGACGACCTCGAGCAGCTTGGTCGGATCCGAATCGAGGTCGACCATGTTGCCGGCCTCCTTCGCGGCCTGGGTGCCGGTGTTCATCGCGACGCCGACATCGGCCTGGGCGAGCGCCGGTGCGTCGTTCGTGCCGTCGCCGGTCATCGCGACGAGCTTGCCCTTCTGCTGCTCGGCCTTGATGAGGTTCATCTTGGCTTCGGGCGTCGCCTCGGCGAGGAAGTCGTCGACGCCGGCCTCTCCCGCGATCGCCTTCGCGGTGCGCGGGTTGTCGCCGGTGATCATGACGGTGCGGATGCCCATCGCGCGGAACCGCGCGAAGCGCTCGGCGATGCCTTGCTTGACGATGTCCTTGAGATGGATCACGCCGAGCACGCGATTGCCATCCGAGACGGCGAGCGGCGTGCCGCCGGTGTCGCCGATCTTGTTCGCGGCCGCGTCGACATCGGCGGGCGGCGTGCCGCCGAGCGAGGTCACGAAGCCTCGCACCGCGTCGACCGCGCCCTTGCGGATCTTGCGATCGCCGAGGTCGACGCCGCTCATCCGCGTCTGCGCCGTGAACTTCTCGAACGTCGCCCCCGCGACCTCGCGCGGCGGGATGCCGTACTTGTCCTTCACGAGCGTCACGATCGACCGGCCCTCCGGGGTCTCGTCGGCGAGACTCGACAGCATCGCGGCCTCGGCGAGGTCCTCGATGCGTACGCCGGCCGCGGGGATCAACTCGCTCGCCATCCGGTTGCCGTGCGTGATCGTGCCGGTCTTGTCGAGTAACAGCACGTCGACATCGCCGGCGGCCTCGACCGCGCGCCCGCTCATCGCGATCACGTTCTTGCGCATCAGCCGGTCCATGCCCGCGATGCCGATCGCGGACAGCAGGCCGCCGATCGTCGTCGGGATCAGGCACACCAGCAACGCGACGATCATCGACGTCGTCAGGTGGACGCCCGAGTAGATGCCGAGCGGCACGAGCGTCACCGTCGCGATCAAAAATACGATCGTGAGGCCGACGAGCAGGATGTGTAGCGCGATCTCGTTCGGCGTCTTCTGGCGGGCCGCGCCTTCGACGAGCGCGATCATCTTGTCGAGGAACGACTCGCCGGGATCCGCGCCGATCTTCACGACGATCCGATCCGACAGGACCTTGGTGCCGCCGGTCACCGACGAGCGATCGCCGCCGGACTCGCGGATCACCGGCGCGGACTCGCCTGTGATCGCGGACTCGTCGACCGACGCAATGCCCTCGACGATCTCGCCGTCGCCGGGGATCAGCTGGTTCGCCTCGATCACGACGAGGTCGCCCTTGCGAAGCTCCGACGCCGGGATGACTTCCGGCAGGTCCTTGCCGGGAACGACCCTGCGCGCGACGGTCTCCTGGCGCATCTTGCGCAGCGTGTCGGCCTGCGCCTTGCCTCGGCCCTCGGCGACCGCCTCCGCGAAGTTCGCGAAGATCACGGTGAACCACAGCCACAGCGTGATCGCGATCGAGAACCACAGCGGTGTCGCGTTGGCCGGCGCAGCGACGAGATCGCGGATCACGAACCCGGTCGTCAGCACGGCGCCGATCGCGACGACGAACATCACGGGGTTCTTGTAGAGCACGCGCGGATCGAGCTTCGTGAAGCTGTCGCGGATCGCCGCCCGCAGGATCGCGGGGTCGAACGTCGAAACCTTGGGTTGAGGATGTCTCGCCATCACAGCACCTCGTGGTGCAACGTCTGGAAGTGCTCGACGATCGGGCCGAGCGACAGTGCGGGGAAGAAGGTCAGCGCGCCAACGATCACGATCACCGCGACGAGCAGCGCCGTGAACAGCCAGCCGTTCGTCGGAAACGTACCGAGGCCCGGCACGACCGTCTTCTTGTTCAGCATCGCCCCGGCGAGCGCCATCACCGGGATGATCATGAAGAACCGACCCGCGAGCATCGTGATGCCGAGGCAGACGTTCCACCAGTCGGTGTTCGCGTTGATCCCGGCGAACGCGGAGCCGTTGTTGCCGGCGCCACTCGTGAACGCGTACAGCATCTCGGTCAGGCCGTGCGGTCCGGCGTTGTTGAGCGACGACGTGCCGTAACTCGAGACCGCGGCCCAGCCGGTGAAGCCGAGGATGAGCAGCGGGAACACCAGGATGTAGAACATCGCGTACTTCATCTCGCGGCCCTCGATCTTCTTGCCGAGGTACTCGGGCGTGCGGCCGACCATCAGGCCCGCGATGAACACGGTGAGCACCGCGTAGATCAGAATGCCGTACAGGCCCGCGCCGACGCCGCCGAACACGATCTCGCCGAGCTGGATGTTGACGAGCGGCACCATGCCGCCGAGCGGCGTGAAGCTGTCGTGCCACGAGTTGACCGCACCGCACGATGCGTCGGTCGTCACGGTCGCGAACAGGGCCGAGTTGGCGATGCCGAACCGGATCTCCTTGCCTTCCATGTTGCCCTGCGCGATCGCGACGCCCAGACCATCGGTGACCGGGTTCGCGTGGGACTCGGCCCAGTATGTCGTCGCGACGCCGGCGAAGAACAGGACGGACATCGCCCCGAACAGCACCCACCCCTGGCGCTGATCGCGCGCCATCCGGCCGTACATGTACGTGAGCCCCGCCGGGATCGCGAAGATCAGGATCATCTCGAGGAAGTTGGTCACCGCACTCGGGTTCTCGAACGGATGCGAGCTGTTCGCGTTGAAGAACCCACCGCCGTTCGTGCCGAGCTCCTTGATCGCCTCCTGCGATGCGACCGGGCCCATCGCGAGCACCTGCTTGCCGCCTTCGAGCGTCGTGAGCTGGTGATAGCCGGAGAGGTTCTGGATCACGCCCTGAGAGATCAGGACGAACGCGACGACGATGCAGATCGGCAAGAGCACGTAGACCAGGCCGCGGATCAGATCGACGTAGAAGTTGCCGACTCCCTTCGACCCGTCGGGCCCGGGGCGCCGGGTCACGCCGCGTGCGATCACGAGCGCGACGCCGATGCCGACCGCGGCCGACGTGAAGTTGTGCCACGCCAGCCCCGCCATCTGGGTGAAGTAGCTCATCGTCGTCTCGGGGACGTAAGCCTGCCAGTTGGTGTTCGTCGTGAAGCTCGCGGCGGTGTTGAACGCGAGCGGACCGGGCACGCCCGGGAAATGCTGCGGGTTGAACGGCAGCGTGCCTTGCCCTCGCTGGATGAGGTACGTGACGACCAGGCCGAGCGCGCTGAACAGTAGCATCGCGACCGTGTACTCGACCCAGGTCTGCTCCTTCGGCGTGCGCAGGCCGCACAGCCGCAACAGACCGCGCTCGGCCGCGCCGAGCGTACGCGGCAGCGGCTGGCGCTCGCCTTCGAACACGCGGAACATGTAGACGCCGGCGGGCTTCGCGATCGCGACGATAACCGCGAAGAACACCAGGATCTGGACCCAACCGTTGAACGTCATCAGAAGCGCTCCGGCTTGAGCAACGCGAACACCAGGTACGCGGTGACCAGCACCGCGACGGCAAGTCCGAGGAGATATTCGGTGGCCATGATCAGATCCGATCGAGGTAGCGGACATAGACAACCGCCAGCGCGAAGAACGCGGCGGTGATGACGATGAAGAGGAGGTCGGTCATGGGGTTCACATCTTGACGAGCACGGCGAGCGACACGCGCGGCTCGCTCTGGACGAGGTCGGGGCTCCACGTGACGTTGCCGGCGGCGTCGGTCACCTGCGAGCCCGGCGCCCCTTGGTTGCCGCCGGGCGGCGTCACGCCACCACCTCCCGCGAAGTACGGCACGCTCGCGTGGCGGTACGTGAATTCGCCGCGAAACGTCACGAACTGACTCGGCATGAAGTCGAGCGTGAGCTGGGTGTCCCACGCGACGAACTTGTCGCCCGGGTTCTCGGTGAAGTACGGCGTGCCCGAAGCCGCGGTCGCGCCGTTGATCGGCGGCAGCAGCACGAGGTAGCGGCCCGGGTTATCGATCGCGCCGCCGCCGAAGGTCAGCGCGAACCGATCGTGATCGAACCACGCGCGGGTGTACGCCATGAAGCCGACGAACAGCGTGCCGGCGCTGCCGGTGTTGCAGTTCGCGCCGCCGCCGTAGTCGCAGCCGAAGTCGGTCGTCAGCGTCGAGGCGACCTTGCTGACGAAGTTGCTCTGGTCCTCGTACCACTTGACCTGCACCGAGTCGTCGGTGTGGAAGCGGTGGCGGTCCGGAGCGGCGAGCACGTCCGCGCCGATCAGGTACTGGTTGAAGATCAGGATCAGGTTGCCGGTCGGCGTGTAGCGAACCTGGCCGCCGATGCCCGGGTACTTGTTGTACCGCGCGTACGACTGCCAGCCGTTGATCAGCCACGGCTCGATCTTGAGCTTGTCGCTCGGGAACCACTGGACGCGCGCGCCGTTGAAGAACCACGGCGTGTTCGATGACACGTACGATGGCTGGTAGGTCCAGTTGTCGAAGTTGTAGTAGCTCCACAGGCCGATGTAGCTCATGAAGATACCGGCCTCGACGTTGACGCCGCGGTGCATGTCGCCGAAGTGGTAACCGCCGTAGGCCTCGGAGATGTAGCGGTACGAATCGTCGAGGTTCCACTGACCGCGCGCCGGGCTCGCGTCGTTGCGCGGCGTCGTCGTGGACAGCTGACCGAACTGGGTCATCATCCGGCCGATCGCGCGATCGACGTGGAAGTCGCCGCCGATGCCGAGCTGGGTGACCTGGTTCTCGCCGTGGCGCCACGCTTCGGTCGAACCGACGATCGTGTCGTCCTTCGGCTGGTTGAAGCTGTAGTGGAACACGTCGTCGAGCCGGAACTCGCCGGTGACGTACTTGTTGCCGAGGAACGAATCCTTCGTGCGCGCGTTGCCGGACTGCCAGGTGAAGTCGGCGAACGTGAACGGATCCAGCTCGTCCGCCGGCCGTGGCTCTGCCGCCGCCGCCGCTGGCACCGGCGCAGCGGGCGTTGGTGGTGGCGTGACAACCGGTAGCGCAGCGGGCTGCGGCGCAGGCGGAGGATTCGGCGCGGGTACCGGCGCGGGCTCCGGCTCGGTGGGTTGTGCGTGCGCGGTGGTCGCGAGCACGAGGCACGAGATGGCGAGCTTCAGACACATGACGGGGGTCGCTCGTGCAGCCGCAATGCCATCCCGGGACCGTCGTCGCGCGCGCTCCGTCTGAACGAGCGCCTCGACGGGCCTTGCGATTTGCCCGACCGCTACCAGCCCAGCGGGCAAAGCGCACGACCTGCGAGATCAGCGCCGGCGCCGCTGGTCATGCGCGACCCACCACATCGCGAGCAAGCCGGCGATCGCGAGCACGAGCATCACCAGGCCGACGGTGGCTTCGGCGTCGAATGCACTGCCGCGCGCGAGCACGACGAGCACCGGGATCGATCCGATCGCCGCGATCACCGCGTACACGATCGCCTGCTCGCGATTCGGGGCATCGTTCATGCAGAACAGGGCTGCATGTTCGAAGCCAGGACCAGGCGTCGTGGTAGAGCCGATCCGGTCATGTCGCGCGTCGCCGCCTTGCTGGTCGTGCTCGTCTCGCCCGTGGTGTTCGCGGACGAGCCGGTACCGGCACCGGCACTGCCTGCGCCCGCACCGGTGGAAGCTCCGCCCGATCCGAACGCCGCGAAGCTCCGCGAGCTCGAGCACCGCCTGTTCGTGCTCGAGCATCCCGTGCCGCCGGTGAAACCGCCGGAGTCACCGCGACCACTCGACGTTCGCGAGCCGACGTTCGGCGAGTACGACTTCAGCTGGATGAACGGCAACAACTCGCAACCGGCGTCGCTGTTGCAGACGGGCCCCGTGACGATGTCGCTCTACATCGACACGTACTACGGCTACCAGTTCCACGAGCCGATCGATCACACCGTGTTTCCGACGACGACCGCGCCGCGCCACGACGAGATCTCGCTCAACCTCGCGCACCTCGGCATGGACGTCACCGGCCTCGACGGGCCGATCGGCCGGCTCTACATACAATACGGCTCGACGGTCGAAACGATCGCGGGCCAGGACACGACGACGACGCGCGGCTTCTACCTCACGAACCGCCTGCTCCAGAACGTCCAGCAAGCGGCGGTCGGCTGGCACTTTCATCGCCTCCACGGGATCAACGCCGAGGTCGGCATCTTCCCGTCGTACGTCGGGCTCGAGAGCTACTTGC
>JBDUAS010000553.1:0-2630 GCA_040004535.1 Deltaproteobacteria bacterium | reverse complement strand
CGCTCAAGCACCTGCAGAACGCGTTCGGGCTCGAGAGCCTCAACGTCCGCATGGACGCGGCGAACGACCTCAGCGACTGCATCGACATGGAGCGCCTGATGAAGAACGATCCGGCGCCTCCGATCACGCTGCCGATGATCAACCTCGACGATTGGCCGATGGATCCGAATGCTTGCTCGCACCAGGGCGGGTTCAAGTACATGGACCCGATCAGTCAGTGGGCCGACGCGACAGGCATGATTCCGAAGCGGTACGATCTTCGGGACGGTGCGGACGAGTACATGCGGTCCATTCGAGAGTACGTGCGTGCCGCGCAAGAGCGGGCTAAAGTCGGCGGATGAAGAAGCTCGCCATTCTCGTCTCGCTCGCGATCGCGGCTCCCGTGTTCGCGTGCCCCGGTATGGATCACGAAAAGTCGACCGCGACGGCGAAGACCGACAAGGCTGACAAGGCCGAGAAGAAGGCCGCTGCGCCGGCGAAGACCGAGCAGACCAAGGACACCGCGAAGGTGGCCCCCGCGAAGGACGCGAAGAAGCCCGACAAGGTCTCGGCGAAGTAAACGTCGCCTCGCTCGATCCCACGGAGCCTCTGGCTCCGTTTCGTGTTTCGGATGAAGTACCTCGTTTACGATCGGACCGACGGCGCGCTCTCGTTCACGTGGGCGCGCGGTGCGCAGCTCTATCGGGCACAGCGCCGGATCGATGCAGCCGTCGGCGTCACGAGCTGGGCCGAGGCGTTCGCGTGGCTCGAGCAACAACCCGGCCCGATCGACGAGCTGCAGTACTGGGGACACGGCCGCTGGGGGGGCGTGCTCGTCGATCGCACGGACATCTTGCACCCGCCATCGCTGCAACCGGGTCATGCGTTGCATCGCGGGCTCGAGATGGTGCGCGAACGGCTCGCACCCGACGCACTGATCTGGCTGCGCACGTGCGAGACGTTCGGCGCACGTGCGGGCCTCGACTTCGCGCCACGGCTCGCGGACTTCCTCGGCGCCCGCATCGCGGGGCACACGCACGTGATCGGACTGCATCAGAGCGGCTTGCACGGACTCGGGCCGGGCGTCGCGCCCGATTGGGACGACGCGGAAGGCCTCGCGCAGGGCACGCCCGAAGAACCCGTGCGCGCGAAGCGATCCGCGCCGTGGCGGACGCGAACGATCACGTGCTTCGCCGGTCAGGTTCCGGCGGCGTGGTTCAGCACAGGATGTCGAGGAGCTGCGCCCGCGTGAGGTAACCCTCGAGCGCGGATGCGAACTCGTCGATCATCAGATCGAGCTCGAGCGTGAGCTTCTTGTCGCTGGCGCGATGAACGCGGCCAGAGATCGGAATCTGGGTGCCCGCGAGATCCGCGACGCCCGACATCCACGTGCCGACCGGCGGCACGGCGCCGAGCTCGGCGGGCAACTGCACGCTGATATGCGTGCGAGACAGATCCGCGACCGGCGCGACGCCACTGTCGAACTTCACGGTCGCCGCGAGCGCGGCCGGCGGCTCGACGCGATAGTTGACGCGCCGGTTGTGCGTGATCAGGCGATCGAGCGTGTCGTGGACCGGCGCGGAGATCGGCGTCTCGGCGGCTTCGAGCACGAGCTCGCGCAGGCGCTTGAGCTCCTTCTGGGTCGAGATCAAGTTGCTGCGCATGTCGGCGAGCCGGCGCTGATCGCGATGGACCTTGTCGGCGACGACCGAGAGCAAATTGACGAGGAACTGGATGCCGAGCTCCTGGTGCTTCGCGAGGAAGTCCTGGATCCGCTTCGCCGGAACCTCCCACAGCTCGGAGCCAGCGGTCGGCGTCGCGCGCGTCGAGCGCGGCAGGCTCGTCAGCGCACCGAGCTCGCCGATCAAGGCGGGCGGGCGCAAACGAAACACGTCGTCGCCGGTCAGCTCGACCTCGCCCTTGGTGAGCAAATAGAACGTCGTGCCGGGGTCGCCGACGTCGAACAACGGCTTCGCGGGGTCGGCGGTGACTGCTGTGAACAGCCCGCCGATCTCCGCGAGCTCGGCTTCGCCGAAGCCCTGGAACAGCTGAATGGTTCGCAGCTCGCTAGCGGTCGGCCCCATGCGGCACAACATAACGCGGTATCGTAGTGGGGTGAGGCTCGTGGCAGTGGTTCTGCTGATCGCAGGTTGCGGCGGCAAGACCGAACCGCAATCGGGTTCCGCAGCGACGTCCGTCGCGCCCGTCGCGCCCGTCGCGCCCGTCGCGCCCGTCGCGCCGGTGATCGTGGCCGATTCAGCGAGCGTAAATGCCTCGCTCCCGACAAACGACACCTACGACACCCTTGGCGCCGCGCTCACCGCGGTCATCCCCGCGGATGCGCGCGTACTCGGGTTCGGCGAGCTCCATCAACGCACCGATCGCGCGCAGATCAAGTCGACCCTGTCGCGGTTCACCGAGGACGCACTCCCAACGCTCGCGCCGAAACTGAGCGATCTCATCCTCGAGACCTGGATCATCGACAAGGGCTGCGGTAGCGCCGCAACCGAGGCCAGTGCGAAGGTCCAGACCACGATGCATCGGCCCGAGGCGACGCAGACCGATATCGGTGACCTCGCGAACGCCGCGCGCAAGGCGCAGATCCAGCCGCACGCGATGCGCGTGACGTGCGGCGACTACGCGCGGATCGC
>JBDUAS010000072.1:0-28480 GCA_040004535.1 Deltaproteobacteria bacterium | reverse complement strand
ACCCAACTCCGCGAAACCCGATCGGATTTCGCTCGCGGCAAAGGATCCGCACCCATGTCACGTCGCCTCGGTCGAGCAAGCCGATGCCCGGTCTCCCTCGTTCCGCTCTTGTCGATGCCATCGGCCAGAAGTGGCTCCGTACGAGCACTGATCTACTGGACGGTCAGCTTTCCGTCCTTGATGTGAACGTTCGCATCGCCGGTGATCTTCACGTCGCCGTTCGGCGTGTGGATCGTGCACGGCGTCGAGCCCTGGATCGTCACCGACGACGTCTTGCTGTGATCGAACGTGACCGAGTACTCGCTCCCCGAGCACGTCGCCTTCCAGGTGTAGTCCTTGGAATCCTCGTTGTAGTAGCGCAGCGTCGCCGATGCGTACGCCACGGCGGCCGTGCCAACGATTGCGAGAAACCCAGCGGTCGCGAAGAATGTCTTCATCCGAAGGCAGATAGCGCGCGACCCCCGATTGCGTCACCAAATAGTCCGTGCCATGTCGATCCGCGGACCGTTCGTTCGACGTCCGGATACACCATGACGATCACCCTCTACGGCTTCGGCCACATCTTCCCCGAAGGCCGCGGCGAGACGAAGGACCTCTGGGTACAATGGGCCCTCGAAGAGACCGCGCTGCCCTACCGCGTCCACGCGCTCGACCACACCGGCGGCGAGCTCGACCGCGAGCCGTTCACGCGGATCAGCCCGTTCCACCAGGCGCCCGTGATCGAGGACGACGGCTTCACGCTCTCCGAGTCGTCTGCGATCGTCCTCTACCTCGCCGAGAAGGCCAGCAAGCTCATCCCAGCCGACCCGCGGGGCCGCAGCCGCGTCACGCAGTGGTGCTTCGCGGCCGTCGCGACCGTCATGCCGACCTTGTCGGCTCAGGACATCCTCGCGATCTTCGGCAACAAGGATGCTCACCTCGAGACCGAGGTCCGCAAGCTCGCCGCACGCTGGCTGGGCGACGTCGATCGCCACCTCCAGGGCCGCACCTGGATCGCGACCGACGCGTTCACGGTCGCCGACGTCGTGATGGCCGGCGTCCTCCGCATGACCCGCAAGACCGACATGCTGAAGCCGTTCCCGCAGCTCCTCGCGTACTACGAGCGCTGCTTCGCTCGGCCCGCATGGGGCCGCGCCCTCGCGATGTACGCCGAGCGCGTGGGCGTGACGGTCGACGCCATCCGCTGAGCGATCAGCTGCAAGGCAGATGGCTACGGTGAGCTCGCGCGCCTCTCGCCGATGTCGAGCCGATTCCCATCGGGATCTGCGACGACGAACGCGCGGAGTCCAAGTCGTGCCAAAATCGTGATCGCGGAGACCTTTGATGATCCGCATCCCGGCGTTCGAACAGCGCTCGAACAACAGGCCGGCGTCACTGACGAGGACGTGCGCGACGTTCCACGTGCCCGCGTGAAAAAGCGGCGGCACGCGCGTCAAATGAATCTCGGCGTCATCCTTTTTCAGGATCGCGAATCCGATCGGATTCCCATTGGTGAACGTCACGTGCATGCCGAGCACTTCGCTGTAGAAGCGAAGCGCGCGGTCGAGATCCGTTGTCGGGATCGTCGGCGCCGCGCGCCCCATCGTGATCTCGACCGCACGGCGACGAACGCGATCGCGGGAACGTGATAGTCGGCGTCCGCGAGAGGACATCGCCAGGCGAGATCTTCGCGTCCGAAATTCAGGTTTGACGTCGAGGTCGCGCGATCCGATCGGCGGTGCATGTCAGGACGATCGCGGACTTCCCGCACCTCGCGCAGGCAGCCGAGCTGATGCTCGACGAGCTGATCTGGTGGGCGCGCACGCTGCGCATGGGCCGTCACGGGTAGCTGCGACCGGAGTAGGATGCGGTCGTGAAACTCGTCGTTGTCGCCGGTCTCCTCCTCACGTGCTTCAGCGTCGCGGACAGCAGCCCCGGGCCTCAACCGCTGCCGTTGCCGCCGCCGCTGCCCACACCTCGCGACGAGGCGTATCCCGGCACGTTGAAGCTCGCGGTCGACGTGACCGACATCGAGCGGCGCGTCTACAAGATCCACGAGGACATCCCGGTCGCGGCCGCGGGCGATCTGGTCCTGACGTATCCGCGCTGGCTGCCGGGCACGCACGCGCCCGAGGGCAGCCTCGATCGCTTCGCCGGGCTCGTCGTCCATGCAGGCGCGACCCGCCTCGAGTGGGTGCGCGACACGGTCGACGTGTTCGCGTTCCACGTGCCGGTTCCCGCGGGGACCAAGACGATCAGCGTCGACTTCACATACCTGTCGGCGGTGCATCACGGCGTCGGGCCGCAAGAAGTCGGGCGCGAGCTGCTCGTGCTCGATTGGACGACGGCGTTCCTGTATCCGGCGGGTTACTTCACGCGCCAGATTCCGGTCGAGGCGAGCGTGCACGTGCCCGCAGGCTGGCGCGTCGCGACGGCGCTCGAGGTCGCATCGACGAGAGGCGCGGTGACGACGTTCAAGACCGTTCCGCTCGAGACGCTCGGTGATTCGCCGGTCCACGCAGGGCACTACTACAAGCGCTACGACATCGCCGCCGACAAGACGCCGGTGTTCTTCGACGTCATGGCAGACCGGGCCGATCTCGTGGAGATCAAGCCGGCGCTGATCGCGATGGAGCGCGCCGTCGTCGAGCAGGCGACCCGGTTGTTCGGCTCGCACCACTACGACCACTACGACTTCCTGCTCGAGCTCAGCGACGAGGTCGGCTGGAACACGACGCTCGAGCATCATCGCAGCGCCGAGTATGGCGAGCCGGTGACCGACTTCGTCGATTGGGACAAAACCCCGGCGTGGCGCGATGTGATCGCGCACGAGTACGTCCATTCGTGGGACGGCAAGTTCCGCCGGCCGGCCGATCTCTGGACGCCGACGTACAACGTGCCGATGCGCGACTCGTTGCTCTGGGTCTACGAGGGCGGCACCCAGTACTGGGGCGAGATCGTGACGACGCGCGCGGGCGTGTGGACCAAGCAGCAAGCACTCGACGCGCTCGCGATGACGGTCGCGGCGCTCGATTCGGAGCCGGGCCGGACCTGGCGCGCGCTGCAGGACACCACGAATGACGAGATCATCAATCCGCGCCGGCCGATGTCGTGGCCGGGCTGGCAGCGGTTCGAGGAGTACTACCCCGAAGGTCAGTTGATCTGGCTCGACGCCGATACGCTGATCCGGGAGAAGACGAACGGTGCGAAGTCGCTCGACGATTTCGCCCGCGCGTTCTTCGGCATCGACAACGGCAGCTACGTGCCCGTCACGTACACGTTCGATGACGTCGTCAAGACGCTGAACAGCGTGTACGCGAATGACTGGGCGAAGTTTCTACGGACGCGGCTCGACGGCCACGGCCCGGGTGCGCCCCTCGACGGCTTGCGGCGCGGCGGCTACAAACTCGTGTTCACGGACACGCCGAGCGAGTACTGGACGTCGCTCGAGGAGACCCGGCTCAAGGGCGTGGACCACTCGTACTCGATCGGGCTCGTCGTCGACAAGGACAACGTGCTGTCGACGGTGATCTGGGATAGCCCGGCGGCCAAAGCAGGCGCGATCGCGGGCTCGAAGATCCTCTCGGTCGACGGCGTCACGTTCGAGCCGGCGCGCTTGAAGATGGCGATCCAGGGCGCGAAGAACAACAAAGAGCAGATCGTGCTCGTCCTCCAGAACGGCGAGCGCGTGTTCACGGTCCGGATCGACTATCACGGCGGGCTGCGCTACCCGCACCTCGAGCGAATCCCGAACCAGCCCGCGCTGCTCGACGACATTCTCGCGCCGCGGAAGTCCTGATCGTCGGACCGGTGTAACAAATTCGCGGCTCGCGACCCTTAACTCCGATGAAGCTGCTCGCAATGTCCGGAAGCCTCCGCGCGACCTCGTCGACGGCCGCGATCGTGCGCGCGATCGCGCAGAGCGAAGGTGTCGAGCTCGAGCACGCGCACATCGGCGACTTGCCACACTTCAGCCCCGACCTCGACGAAGCGCCGCCGGCCAGCGTGCTCGCACTGCGCGCCGCGATCGCCGCCGCCGATGCGGTCGTGGTGGTGACCCAGGAATACGCGCACGGCATGCCCGGCACGCTGAAGAACGCGCTCGACTGGTTGGTCTCGGCGGCCGAGCCGATCGACAAGCGCGTCCTGCTCATCAGCGCGTCGCCCGGCGGCGCGGCGCACGCACACGCCCAGTTCTCCGAGGTCCTGCGCACGATGAGCATGCGGCTCGTCGACGGCGGCGCCCACGTGTTCTCACGGTCGAAGCTCGACAGCAGCGGCGAGGTCGTCGACACCGCGATGCTCGAGGCCGTACGCGACGGCGTTGCGCGGCTCAGTGCTTGACGTCGGCGGTCGCGCGCTTCAGCGCTTCGTCGAGCGCGGCATCCGCGGTGGTCGGCACATCCGGGACGACGCCGGTGCCTTCCCAGTTGCTGTGGGTGACCGGACTGATGGACTCGGCGAACGGCACCGCGATCGCGAACCAGTCATCGAGTGAAACCATCTTGGTCGGGTGCGCGCCGCCCCCGGTGGTTTCGCCGATCAGCGTGGCGCGCTTGGTCGTCTGCAGGTCGTACGCGAGCTCTTCGCCGCCCGAGAACGTGCTCTTGCTCATGAGCACGTAGACCGGCTTCGTCCCGCCGAAGCGCTTGCCGGGGAGCTTCGCGTGCGTCCACGACGGCGTGGTCTTCTTGGTCTCGCGCTCGTAGATGTCGACGAGGTGGACGGGCTTGGCGTCGAACATGTAGCTCGCGACCAGCGCGACGGTCTCCGGTGACCCGCCGTGGTTCTCGCGAAGATCGACGATCAGCGCGTCGGCGTCCGCGACCTGAGACATCAGATCGCCGATGCCTTTCTGCGCGGCCTCGAAGCTCGCCTCGGGGAAGCCGTTGATCACGACGCGCGCGACGTTGCCCTTCAGACGCTCGATGGGCCCGAATCCGTAGTTCATCTGATGCAGCTGCTCGAGCTGCGCGGCCTCGGGCGGGGGAGTCGGCTCGCGCTTCGGATGCGGCCCGAACATCACGCGCATGTGGAGGTCGTGAGTGTCCGCGTGGAGGTCGGTGGTCAACTGGTGCGCGAACGCATCGCCATCGTCGAGCTTGTCGTAGTCGCCCTTCGCGAGATGCGCGTGCAGCGCGGCGCCCATCGATTTGGCCTTGTCCGCATCGATATACGTCTTCGCGAGCGCGGCTGCGATCTTGTCGATCACGGCGGTGCGCTTGGCGCCGTCGAGCGCGCGTTCCTTGCGCTGCTCGGGCGTGAGGAATTCAGGAGGTGTCGAGCCCGCGAGGATGTCGAACTGGAGGACGTGATTCGGGTCCTTCGGATCGAGATCGATCTGGCCGCGCGCGTACTGCTCGGACTTCTGTTCCTTGACGATGACCTCGGCGCTCGTCGGCGAGAGGTCGGTCATCCGCTTGATCACGAATCCACCGGTCATCGTGCGGAACCCCTCACCGCCGATGTCAGGCTTGCCGGGCATGTGGGTGACCGAGAACGCGTGCAGCGCCTTCATGTCATCCGCGTTGAACGCCTTGAACCACTCGTTCATCACGTGAATCGCGTGCGACTCGGTCGCAGCCGGCGCGGGTGCGGGTGGCGATGGCGCCGGCGGCGGTGGTTTCGGATCGGACTTCGAACAACACGCGAGACACGCCGCGACCAGCACCCATTGCTTCATGCGGCGAGCTTGCCAGAAGGGTATTGGGAGTTCTCCAAGAAATTGGAAATCTGTTCGGTTTGGCGGACGCACTGGAACGTCAATTCCGGACTTGCGCCGAGCCAGAACGCGCTTATCGGTGACTTCGAAAGGAGAGACCCAATGACCAACCTGATTTCGAATCGCACTGGCCGACGCTTCGGGACCCTCCTCGATCCCGCGCGTCTCCTGGAGGACCTCATGACGTGGCAACCTGCCGGCTCCGAGGTCGTCTGGTCCGCGATGTCCGCGCCGATGATCGTCGAGCACTCCGACGACGGAGTGACGATCACGGTCGACATGCCGGGCGTCGACGCCGTCGACATCGACCTGACCGTCGAGTCAGGAGTCCTCGCAATCGCCGGCAAGCGCGGCGAACGGACCTACAACTTCAACGTGACGCTCGACGAGCGCATCGATCCAAACACGATCGAGGCGAAGCTCGACAAAGGGGTCCTCGCAGTCCACGCGCAGAAGCGGCCCGAGGCGAAGCCACGGAAGATCATGGTCAACGGCGGGACGCAGAAGACCCTGGACGTCAGCGAGCCGAAGTAAACCGTGACGCAGCCGCCACAAGATCCAGCCGTGAAGCGGTTGGACCTCAGCCATCTCCGACGCGAGGCTCGCACCGCGCTCGAGCTTGCGATCGTCGAGCTCGCGCCCGCGGAGCTGATCGATCGTCTCGCGGTCGTGTCTGGGATTCTCGAAGCGCTCGCCGAGCTACCGCAGGCTAGCGATCCAGCGATCGCGCTGGGCCCCAGCACGGCCGAGCGCGGGCGTGTCGCGCTCGAGCGATGGCGCGAGTGGTCGAAGGGGCGCAAAAGGCTGGCCTAGTTGCGGTCGGCCACGAGCATCGTTGACACGACGAACACGGATGGTCAGCAGGTAGCCGCGGGGTCGCCAGCCCGTCATGGGATGCTGGGCGTCACGCATGAACGACTCGACGCTCCACGCAGCGATCATCCACTCGTTTCTCGAGCGGCGGCGTCCACCGGCGCGTAGCTTGCTCCTGCTTGGCGCTCTCGCGGCCTGTCACTCGAAGACCCCGACACCGCCTACGAGCAGCTTTGGCTACTACCTGCTCGCGATGACCTGGTCGCCTGCGACCAACGATCAGTGCACCCTGTCGCCGGCGTTCACGCTGCACGGCCTGTGGCCGAACTACACCGAGGCGCAAGCAGCGAGTCAGCCACAGGCGTGGCCTCAGTTCTGTGGTGGGTTCGGTCACTGCGCGGCGCGTGAAGATGCGAGCTGCGGCCCCGGCGTCCCGGTGCCGCCCGACCTCGCAGCGTTCGCGCCCGCGTACGTGACCGGCACGCTCGCGACCCACGAGTGGTCCAAACACGGCAGCTGCACGCGCATGACGCCGCGAGAGTTCTTCGAGGCGGAGCTCGCGGCGATTCACTCGATCCCACACGACGCGACCCCCGACGCGGTTCGCGCCGCCGCCGGTCGCGACATCGCGCGTGACGATCTTCAACGGGCGTTTGGCATCTCGCCCGACGCTGTGGTCCTCGGTTGCTCGCCGAGCTGCGAGCTCACCCAGGTCGCGTTCTGTCTCGCCAAAGACGATCACGACCGACCGACTTCTCCGACCCCATGCACCCGGTCGGTGACGACTTCGGACTACGACAATGGCTGCGCGGTCCGGACCTGCGAGCGGGTCCGCATCGCAGCCGCGTGCGAATGAGCAGGTCGACGGTTGTGCATCACGCCTCGTGAAGCCGCGAGTGATGGCGGCCGTAAAAGAAGTAGATGACAAGGCCAACCGCGAGCCACACGCCGAGGCGCGCCCAGTTTGGCCACCCGAGGCCGAAGATCATCGCGGTGTTCACGACGATGCCAAGGATCGGCACGAGCGGCACGAGCGGCGTACGGAACTGGCGGGGCGCATTCGGTTCGCGCACGCGCAGCACCCAGACGCCGATGCAGACGAGGACAAACGCGAACAAGGTGCCGATCGACGTCATGTCGCCGACAATGTCGCCGGGGACGAAGCCGGCGAATGCGGCGACGAAACCGAAGAACAGGAGGTTCGCTTTGTACGGCGTCCGATACTTCGGGTGAACGTCCGAGAACACCTTCGGGACTAGCCCGTCGCGCGACATCGAGTAGAACACGCGCGACTGCCCCATCAGGAGCACGAGGATCACCGACGTGAAGCCGAACAGGATCGCGACGGTGACGAGCTTCCCGAGCCAGCCGTAGCCGGGCATGTGGTGCATGATCGCGTAGGTGACCGACGCCTCTTTGCCGCTCGTTCGAAAATCGTCGACGCTCGCGATCCCGGTCAGCACGTGCGCGAACAAGATGTAGAGCACCGTGCAGATCACGAGCGAGCCGAGGATGCCGATCGGCATGTCGCGCTTCGGATTGATGGTTTCTTGGGCCGCCGTGGACACCGCGTCGAAGCCGATGAAGGCGAAGAATACGACGCCGGCGCCGCCGAGGATCCCCATGAACCCACCGTAGTTGTGGGTGATGCCTTCGGCGTCCTTGATCGTCGTCGCGTCCGGGATGTACGGCGTGTGATTCGCCGAGGAGATGAAGCTCCAGCCAAAGACGATTAGCAGGATCACGATCGCGACCTTCGTGATCACGATGATCGCGTTGACGAACGCCGACTCCTTCATGCCGCGGATGAGCAGCAGCGTGAGTGCCCCGACGATCGCGATCGCGGGGATGTTGACCATGCCGTGCGCGGTCACGACTCCCGCTGCGTCGCGCATCGACTCGAACGGCGAGTGACACAGGGAGTACGGGATCGTGTGATGGCCGGGTAAGAAATCGAGCAGCTTGTTGAGGTACTCGCTCCACGCGATGCCGACCGTCGCTGCACCGATCGCATACTCGAGCACGAGGTCCCAGCCGATCACCCAGGCGGCGAGCTCCCCGAGCGTCGCGTACGAATACGTGTACGCGCTGCCCGCGATCGGAATCATCGAGGCGAATTCCGCATAACACAGGCCGGCGAACGCGCAGCCAATGGCAGCGATGACGAACGAGATCGTCACCGCAGGGCCCGCGTTGTAGGCCGCTGCCGCGGCGGTGCGAACGAACAGGCCCGCGCCGATGATCGCGCCGATGCCGAGGGCGATCAGCGAACCGGTGCCCAGGGTCTTGTGGAGCTCCACGCCTTCGGCTTCCGGAACGGCGGCCTGGAGGAGCTGTGCCAGCGGTTTGCGTTTCCACAGGTTCGACATGGCTCTTCGTGGACGATAGCGTGAATTGGCCGTGGGCTGATGCGGCCACCTCGAACTACATGGTTCGCGAAACGCTGCGGAATAGCCGCGGCTAGCCGGCCGTGCGAGCCGCGCGCCCCGGGGACAGCAGCATGACCACAGACAGCCTTACGACCGAGCGAGCTCTCGGATATCTGGAATCTCGAGCACCTGCTTGGGCGCCCCGGTCTTCACGCACTTGATCATCGCCTGGCCAACTTCGGCGAGCGTCAGTGCTGGGAAGAACAGCTTGATCAGCGGCGCGAACACGAGCGCGATCTTGTACGAGGTCTTCAGATGCTTCTGGCCGCGCTTGGGCGTCATCAGCCCGGGGCGAAAGTTGTAGACGCCCTTCATGGGTAGCTTCGCGAGCGACGACTCGGCGCGGCCCTTGACGCGGGCCCACATGCGCTTGCTGTTCTCGTCGGTGTGCGCGCCGGTCACGTACGTGAAGACGAGATTCGAGTTGAGACGGGCGAGCGCACTCGCGAACGCGACGGGCGTGTCGTAGGAGATCTTGGTGTAGTCGGCTTCGCTCATGCCGATCGAGCTGACCCCCGCGCAGTAAAAGCAGCCGTCGTAACCGGTGAGCTGCGCTTCGACGTCGCCGAGGTGCTGGAAGTCGGGGATTTGCAGCTGCTCGAGCTTGGGGTGCGCCTGGTTCACGGGCTTGCGCGAGACGGCAAGGACCTTGTCGACGTCCGGGCTGTCGAGGCATTCGAGCAAGACGCCTTCGCCGACCATTCCAGTCGCACCAGTCACGATGACGCGCATGGCTGTGTGTACACCTAATCGCGGAACGCGACGGTCGCCATCGGGATCAACGGCCACAACATCGGCGCCCACAGGGGCTGGCGCAGGACGCCAACCAGCAGGAGCACCGCGATCGCCGCGAGCATCACGATGCGCGCCCGCGCGTACTTGACCTTCCACTCGCGCGGCAAGAACAAGATCGCGAGGTCGAGCGGGAACCATACGAGGATCACCTCGTTGATCCGGAAGTACGGCAGCGGGCTGACGATCGCGAGCGCCGTCAACGCCACGCCGAACAACCAGTACGGGATGATCGAGATCGCGAGACCGGTGCGCTGGAACTTTCCCAGCCAGCGCGACAGCCACACCGGCGCGGTCAACACCACGATCACCAGCGCGAGCGCGCATCGCCCGCTTCCCGGATCCTTCACCGCGGGTACGCCACGGACCACGCACGACGGCTCGGAATCTCCGATGCACTCCTTCCGTTCGTAGACCACCGTCGGGTGGACACCCCACTCGGTCTCCACCGCCTCGCGCAAGTACTGCGGCAGGAACATCCGCTCCCAGTAGGTGGGCACTCGGTCGGTCGACCGCCCCATGATCAGGTCGGCGATCACGAGCGGCGTGCGCATTCCGTAGAACCCGTCGCGCGCGTAGTCGCGGAACGTCTTGGCGCCGGTCGGCTCGGTCATCTTGGACAGCGAGTGATCGGTGACGTCGTCGAGGATGTCGCGGATCCGCGTCGTGCAGTTGTCGGTGAAGTGGTCGTACGCGTAGTAGCGATGCGCGTCGACGACGTCGTCCTCGAGCTTCGCGATCAGCTTCGTCTTCTGCGCCGCATCGAGCGGCAGCTCCTGCGCCCAGATCGTCCGATCGGTGACGCGGTACTGGTGCCAGAGCTGCCACGGCAGGTCCTGGGTGACCCAGAAGCTGTGCGTGCCGCGCACGAACCCCGACGCCATGGTGAGCGGATGCTCGAAGTCGGCGTTGCCGTAGTTGAAGCAACGGTCGCCCGGCGCGTCGTGCACGACGCTCGAGCGCAGCCCGTTCTCGGTCACGCAGATCGCGATGTGGCCGTGGCGCTCCCATGCGAGCGCGCCGATGCCGATCGTGACGAGCTCGACCTTCGGATGGTCGGTGGTGATCGGCGCAGCTCGAGCGGAGACCGTGGCCGCGCCGAGTAGGACGAGCAGCGCCACCACAGGACGACGGATCATTCACCCGAAGCACACCACAAAGCGGAGGCGAGCGCGAACACCACGAACCCGAGCGACCTTGGATCCATAAACGCTCGCAATAGCGGGCGGATGGATGTGTCTCGATCTCCATGCGAATCGATCGAGAGGCGTTCCTGGCTGCGGTCGCCGCACTCGGCGGCTGCCAGCAGGACCGATCGCAACTCCAGCCCCCGCCGGTGGCGCACGTCCAGACCGCGGCGGTCGCGCCCCGCGAAGTCCCTCGCGTACCGGAGCCGTTGCCTCTTCCCGTGGTGCCGGTCCCGAACCCGATCGAGCTGCCACCGGTGCCCCATCCACCGGCGCCGGCACCGCACCAGCGTCAAACCCCGAAGCGTTGGTTCCACGATCTGCCGCGGAAGCAGCGCGACAACGTCACGGCGTTCTGCGAGACCCGAGCGTCGCAACAGTGCAGGGCGAGTCTTCGCGCGATCATGCCGAGGCACCTCGGCTCCGACGGCCTGCCGATGCCGGAGCCCGAGCCGGAGTCCCCGCCGCAGATGGTGGCGAGCTTGCCGAGCGCGAAGGTCAACGCCTACTGCAAGGAAGACTTCGTCGCGCCGTCGTGCGAGACGCCGCTCGTCGTCGCGTTCGATAACCAGCCGATCGATTTCACGCGGGCGGCTGCCGCGCAATTCGCATTCGTCCCCGGTGAGCCGGCAGCCACCGACTGGCCGACCGCGGCGACTCCGTGGATCGCGCTCGATCTCGACGGCGACGGCAGCATCACGAGCGGCGCCGAGCTGTTCGGTTCGTCGACGGTCCTGCGGGGTGGTGGCCGCGCCTTGAACGGATTCGCGGCGCTGGCGCCGCTCGATGCGAACGGCGATGGCGTGCTCGACGCACGCGATCCCATGTTCGCGAAGCTCGTGCTGTGGAGCGATCGCAACGGTGATCACCGCAGCTCGTCCGACGAGCTCCGCCCGCTGTCGAGCGTGGTCACCAGCATCCCGCTGACGTTCACTCGCGAGGCGCGCTGCAACGAGCGCGACGATTGCGAAGGCGAGCGCGGTGCGTTGCACTGGCGCGATGCGGCGGGCGCGGATCATGTCGGTACCGTCGTCGACGTGTACATTCCGAAGAAGTGACGTTCGCGACTCGCTTGGCCGCTGCGCACGGTCGCCTTCTCACGGTCGGCATCACCGGCACGAACGGCAAGACCACGACGACCTCGATGGTCGCGGCGATCGTGGCGGCCGCCGGCGAGCCTGCCGCCCGGGTCACGACGCTTGGCGCGTGGGTCGACGACGAGCGCATCTCGGGGACCGACCTCGCCGACGAATTCATGCTCGCCGTCGAGCGCGCGGTGGAGCGCGGCGTCACGACGATCGCGGTCGAGATGACCTCGAAGGCGCTCGCGGCCGGTGTCGCGGAGAAGTGGCGCCCTGACGTCGGCATCATCACGAACGTCACGCGCGACCATCTCGACCTGCACGGCACGCCGGAGGCATATCTCGCGGCCAAGGCGCAGATCGTGCTCGCGCTCGCAGCGGGAAGCACCGCCGTGTTGAACGCCGATGATCCGGCAGTCGCGTTGATCCCGGAGCTGGTCCCGCGCGGCGTCGAGCTCCTCCAGTTCTCGCAACGCGACCCGGAATGCGCGCTGTTCGCCCAGCGCATCGACGTGTCTTCCATCGGGACTCGGATCGAGCTCGCGGGGATTTTCGACGGCACGATCGAGCTCGCGGTCATCGGCGCGGTGCACGCGCACAACGCGATGGCCGCGGCGCTCGCTGCCCACGCGCTCGGCTACTCGCACGACGCGATCCGCATTGGCCTCGCGGCTTTCACGGGCGTGCCCGGGCGCTTCGAGGTCGTCGCGCGGGACCCACTCGTGATCGTCGACTACGCCCACACGCCCGACGGCCTCACCGGCACGCTCGCGACCGCACGCGCGCTCGCCCCGCGCGTGATCTGCGTGTTCGGCTGCGGTGGCAACCGTGATCGCGGCAAGCGTCCCGAGATGGGCGCGATCGCCGACAGCTCCGCCGACATCGTCATTCTCACCACGGATAACCCGCGTCACGAGGATCCCCAAACCATCGCCTCTGACATCCTCACCGGCGTCCCGACCCCGCGCGCGCGCTGGATGGTGGAGCTCGATCGAGCACGCGCGATCGAGCAGGCCCTCTCGCTCGCGCGTTCCAGCGACATCGTCGTGATCGCCGGCAAGGGTCACGAGCAGGTCCAAGAAATCGCCGGCGCGACGGTGCCATTCTGCGACGCCGACGTCGTGCGCGCTGTTACGCTCCGCCCGTGAGCTCGGTTCCTGCCACCACCGTAGGGGAGTTCTCGATCCTCGGCGTGATCGGCGAGGGCGGGACCGCGATCGTCTACGAGGCGCGCCGGAACGGGATCGAGCTCGCGCTGAAGGTCCTGCGCGTCGAGAACCAGTTGACCGACGCCGAGTGCCGCCGGTTCCTCGCGGAAGCGGATCAGCTCGCGAAGGTCTCACACCCCGGAGTCATCCAGGTGTTCGATGCGGGCCTGTTGCCGGATGGACGGCCGTTTCTCGCGTTGCCGCTGCTTCATGGCGAGACGCTGGCCGTGCGGCTCGCGCGCGAGCGGCTGGAGACCGGAGAGGCGCTCGCTTTGTTCTACGCGACCGTCGATGCGGTCGCCGCGCTCCACGACATCGGGCTGCTCCACCGCGACATCAAGCCCGACAACCTGTTCCTCGAGCGCGAGCGTTTGATCCTCCTCGACTTCGGGATCGCTCGCGACTCGGCGGCGAGCCCGTCGACGTCGACGCAACAGGGGCTGGTTCGCGGCACGCCCGCGTACATGGCGCCGGAACGATTCTTCGGCGGCGGCACCGCGATCGCGAGCGAGGTCTACGAGCTCGCCGTCACGCTCCACATGCTGCTCACCGGCGAGCTGCCGTGGGCCGATGCGACGAATCTCGACGAGCGGCTGTCGCCGAGAGTCTCGGCCCAGCTCTCGCCGGAGCTCGCGGCGACGCTGCGCGCGGCGCTGTCGGTCCGGCTCGAGGAGCGTCCGCGCAACGTGCGTGCGCTCGCCGACGCGGTCCGCGCGCAGACCGAGTACGCGCCGGCGATCGCGAGACACGATCCCACGCCGAGCTTCTCGCCCGTGCGCCCCACGAGCCGCTACCTCGTTCCTATGGCCGTGATCGCGAGCTTGGCCGCGCTGGCAGCTTGCGTGACCTGGTTCGTCACGCGCCCCGACGACGATGCCGATCCGTTGCCGACCGCGGGTCCACCGCAGCGGCTCGTCGCGATCGCGAGTCCTCGCAACGCGTCGGGCGCCGCGCAGGACGCGTGGATCGGTGACGCGATCGAGAACCAGATGCGCGCCAGCCTCGGCGGTGGGTCGCTCGTCGTGAGCGCAGATCGTGCGATGCGCGGCGAGCAACTCGGTGCCCAGGCGGGGACACGTGCGTTGAGCCCGCAACTCCTCGCGGGGATCCACGAACGCACCAAGGCCGCACTCGTGGTCAATGGCTCGTTTATCGCGCAGCCCGATCACGAGGTCGTGATGTCGTTCGTGGTGCAAGACACCGGATCGGGATCGGTCGTCGCGTCGACGAACCGCAGCGGCACCACCGATCATCTCGATCGCGTCGTCGCGAGCGCGATGGACGAGCTGCGCATGGCGCTCGGCGAACGGCCCAGGGCCTCGACGGAGCGGGCCGCGGCCCTCGTCGCGTTACCGACGGGCGAAGAAGCGGCGCTCGAGTATGCGGCCGGCACCGCATGCACCCGGCGCTACTCGCTTGTCTGCGCAAGGGACCATCACGCGCGGGCCGTGGCGCTCGCGCCGAACAGCGCACTCGCACACGACGGGCTCGCAGCGGCACTGCACCGCCTCGGCAATGGCGAGGCCGCGACGGTCGAATCGCGGATCGCGGTCGCGCTCGGCCAGCAGCTCCCCGCCGACGAGCAGCTCGTGTTGCAAGCGCACGCGGCGCGCTATCGGTCGGCGTGGACCGATGCGATCGCGGGTTACGACAAGGCGATCGCGACCCGGCCCGATGATGTCGAGCTCCTGATCGAGCTCGCGGATGTCCACGCACGTGCGGGCCACACCGACCTCGCGTTCGCGACGCTCCAGCGAGCACGTGGCACGTCGACCGATCCGCGTTTCGACCTCTACGAAGCGATGATCGCCGAGAAGGCGAATGACTTCGTGCACGAGGAGCACTCCGCGGATCGCGCGATGGCAGCGGCCGATCAGCTCGGCGAGCGCGAGCTGGGCGCGTATGCCCGGCTCGCGAAGGGCTCGTCCACGATCCCGCAGGACAAGCTCGATACCGCGAAGGCGGCGCTCGAAGAAGCGCTGCGGATGTTCGGCGCCGAGCCGGATCGTAACGGCACCGCGCGCGCGATCCTCGACCTCGGCGTGCTGCTCGAGCAACAGGGCGATCACGCCGCCGCGCGCAAGCACTACGAGGACGCGTTGCGGCTCGAGCGCGAGCTCGGGAATCGGCCGGCGACAGCGACGGTGTTGCTCGACCTCGGCGAGGCGCTGGCCACCTCCTCGGATCCGGCGGGTGCACTCGCGCGCTACGCCGAAGCGCTCGAGCTCGCCCGCGCTCTCTCCGATACCAACTTGATCGAAGAGACCCTCGTCGACGAGGGCGCCGCGGCGATGAAGATCGGCGACCTCGCTGCCGCACGCAAGGCGTATGACGAAGCCTTGGCGATCGCGCGCACGCACGGCAATCAGCGCGTGATCTGCGCGGTCCTCGTCAACACCAGCAATCTGGCCGCGAATGCAGGCGAAGACCGTCAGGCGGTCGCGATCGGCCGCGAAGCGCTGGAGGCGGCTCGCAAGACGAACGAACCGGGTCTCGTGGACCAAGCTCTCGGGACCTTGGCCGTACACGAGGGCGAAGCCGGCGACTTCAACGCCGCACTCGATAGGCTCGACGAGATCGCGGCGCGAGAGCGCGAGCGCGGTGATCGTGCGGCCCTGGTCAACACGCAGGTGTCCCGCGTCGGCGTGCTCTACGATGCAGATCGCAACGCTGAAGCCGCCGCACTGAGCCGCGCAACGCTCGCGACCATCGATCCCAAAGCGGACCCCGATAACTACGCGTGGTTGAAGCTGCTCCTCGCGCGTCACGAGCTGGACACCGGCCACATCACGAGTGCAGCGGCGTTCCTCGACGAGGCCTCGAAGGTCCTGCTCGCCGCTCAAGATGTCGAGCTCACCGGCGAAGTCGAGATCGCGTCGGCGCGCGTGATGGCAGCGCGAGGCCAGCTGGCTCGCGCCGAGAGTCAGCTCGCGAAGTCCCGCGCCGATGCCGTGGCGGCAGGCTCGATCGCGACGCTGCGCGAGATCGATATCACCTCGGCGGCGATCGAATGGGCGTACGCCCACGATCCGAAGGCGCGAGACAAGCTCGGCGAGCTCGCGCGGGATGCCCGAGCCCACGGCGCGGATCTGATCGCGAAGCAGGCCGAACAGGCGATGGGCCGACGAAAGTGACCACCGTCTTCTCCTACGGGCGGTCCTCGAAGTCGCACCGCGGCGTTTGACACGGCGCCTGCACCGTATGACCTTGGGGTCATGTGGGATGGGCTCCGGTTTGGAATGGGTTCGGGCATCGCGTTGCTCGTCGCTGCCCCGATCTGGGTAGGGTTGTGCGGGCTCGGCCTGGCCGGACCTGCTGCAGCGATCGCGACCGGCGTGATCTGCGCCGTCCTCGTCGTACTGATCGCGCCACGTTTACCGGTGGTGACGGCGAAGCCGATCGTCGTCTTCGCGGTCGCCGCTGCGACGCTCGCCGGCGCGTTCATGCTGATCCGGATCGCGCCGTTCATGGCCGATCCCGTACGCCAGGACGCGAGCTTCGTCACCGACGGCTTCTTCGAACAGCACAATTGCCTCACCGCGTACGTGCGCGCCGCCGAGGTCGATGCCCGTGGCGAGCCCAACCTGTACGACATCGTTCACTACTTCGGCGATCACGACGATGACCCGCGCGCGCAGATCAGCGTGTTCGCGGTCGATCCGTTCGAGTATCCGCCGACGTTCGTGGCGCCCGTGCGTGCGGTCATCGCCATCACGGATGACTTCGCGACGATCCGCGCGTTGTGGTTCTCGGTGGAGGCGCTGCTCGTCGCCGCCGGCCTCGTGGCACTCGCGCGCTGGATCGGCGGTCGCGAAGGCCTCGTCGTCGGAGCGTGGTCGCCACTTCTACTCGGCGCGGTGCCCGTGGTCGCGACGCTCCAGGTCGGCAACTTTCAGGTCGCCGTCTACGCGCTGGCGATCTTCGCGCTGATCGCGTTCGACCGGGGTCGCCATGCGCTAGGCGGCGTGCTCCTCGCGATCGCGATCCTTTCGAAGTTGTTCCCCGGCGTGTTCGTGATCGTCCTGATCGCGCGGCGGCAGTGGCGCGCACTCGCCTGGACGGTGGGGTCGGCGATCGTGCTGTCGCTGGTCGCGGTCGCGGTCGTCGGGATCCAGCCGTTCCACGCGTTCGTGACCTATCAGCTGCCACGCATGGCCGACGGGAGCGCGTTCCCGTGGCTCGCGGACTTGCCGCCCGCGGTCGCCGTCAATCACTCGATCTTCGGCATCATCTACAAGCTTCACGATCTCGGCGTCGCTGGCATGACGCCCGGCGTGGCAGGGGCCGTGGCCTGGGTCTACACGCTCGCCCTGCTCGCATACGTGTGGGTCTCCGCGCGCCGCCCGCGTCCGGATCGGTTCGCAGAGGCGCTGTGGTGGCTCGTCCTGCTCCAGCTCGGCGCGCTACGCAGCCCGTTCTGTCCCGACGTGTTCGCGCTGATCATCCCGAGCTGGCTCGCGGTGCTTCTCGCGCTCCAGGCGCGGCTGATCCTGCGGATCGTGCTCGGTCTACTGTGGGTGGGCTTCGCGGCCGCGATCATCGAGCTCGGAGTCCCCACCGAGATGTCCGATGGCATGCGATTCGCGCTCACCGGCGCCGCGCAGCTCGGAGGGTTCTTCGTGGTCGGACTCGCGATGCGCCGCGCTTATCAGGCGACGGTTCCGTCGAGCTCGCGCACGAACGACGCGACCACCTCTGCCAGCCGCACGGGCTGATCGAAGGGGACGCCGTGACCGGCGTCCTGGATCTGTTCGGTGCGTAGACCCAGCTCCGCGGCCATCTCGAGAGAGACGACGGGCGTATCGCCGATGACCAGCAACGCCGGGATGTCGATCGCGCCCACGACATCGCGATAACCAGGATTCGCCGGCGCGAGCACGTCGAACGCGACGAGCTGGGTGTTCAGCCGGGCCTCGGCGAGGAGCTCGACGATCTCGGACGAGCGGCGAGGGTGGCGGGTTGAGATCTCGGCGACGACGGCTGACTTCGAAAGACCGAGGAGCCGCCGGTGTTGCTCGACCACATCGCTCGCGTGGACCTCGCGCTGGCGCTCGGGGGTCAAGAAGGTCGGGTCGACCAGCACGACACCACGGAGGAGCCCCTCGCCGCGACTCGCCACCACCGCGGCGGTCATGCCGCCCATCGAGTGGCCCACCACGACGGGACGCACGAGCTCGAGAGCGTGCACGAGCCCGATCACGTCGTTCGCGAGATCGTCGTAGCGATAGCCATCGCGCGGCGCGCTCGAACCGCCATGCCCTCGTGCGTCGGGCATCACGACATCGAATGCGCGCGCGAGGATGCGCGCCACCGGCGTCCAGCTCGCGCCACTTCCGCTCAACCCGTGCAGCAGGACCACCGGAGGTTTGCCACCGCCGGTCCGGATAAAGTGGATGCGGATGCCGTTCGCCTCGCAGTCTCCGCGGATCCAGGTCGCCATCGAATCGGCTCAGTGCTCTTCGTTGAAGCTGAAGAAGTTGCCGCTGTCGTCCTTGAACACGGCCGCGAACCCGTACGGCTCCTCGGTCGGCGGCTTCGCGAACTCGACGCCCTTCGCGGTCATCTCCTTGTAGTCGCGGCGCAGGTCGTCGGTCACGAACACGCCACCGCCGAGCATGCCGGCGGCGAGCAGCTTCTTCATCGCGTCGGCGTGCTCGGCGGCATGCGGCGGACCGCTGCCGATCGCCATGAGCACGATCCGGAAATCGGGCTGGGCTTTCGGCCCGACGGTGAGCCACCGGAACTCGCCCATCCGCGCGTCGTCGCGGCACTCGAAGCCGAGCTTGTTGACGTAGAAGTCCTTCGCGCGGTCCTGGTCGACGACGTAGATCGTCGTGTGCGTGAGCTTGTTGATCATGCAGCCTGGATAACCGAACGCCGGGCCGCAAACTTCTTCAAACGTGCGCGCCGTGCCGCGCGAAGTAGCACATCGGTACGAATAGCATCGGGATTCCGCGGCTCTGAACGAACGGGCGAGCCCGCTTTTGCCACGCCCGCGGCGACAACCCCGTGCGTCGATGAAAGCTCGTCGAGAACGAGCCGAGGCTCTCGAAGCCGAGCTCCATGCACACGTCGGTGACGCGATCTCCGGCGGCGAGTGCAAGCTTCGCCCGATCGAACCGGAGCTGCATCAGGTACTGGTGCGGCGGGACGCCAAACGACGCCGCAAACTCGCGGGCGAGATGCGCGCGGGACAGTCCCGATGCGCGTGCGAGCTCGGCGAGCGTCGGGCCGGCGTGCAGCTGCGCGTGGAGATAATCGCGCGCACGCACGAGACGCTGGAGCAAGGCGCCGCGAGCCATGCGGCCTGAGTAACAGATCGCCAGCCTGCCGACAACCGTCCGCTCAGAGCGCGAGCGCGTAGCCGCGCGAGCAGCGAGATCCGCGACGTTGCGTGTCATCGCGCACGAACCCGTGGCGCTCGTAGAATGCGATCGCGCGGGCCATGGCCTCGACGGTATCGAGGACGAGGAGCCGAGCCCCGTGCTCGCGCGACCACGCGATCGACGCCTCGAGGAGGCGCTTGCCAACGCCGGTGCCGCGGGTCGAGGGGAGGAGGTACATCTTGCGGAGCTCGAACGCGTCGGCCGTGACGGGGAACACGCCGGCGGTGCCCACGACCTGGTCGCCATCCATCGCGACCCAGAACGCGCCGCCGTGGTCGGCATACGACGCGGGTAGGTGCTGGAGTTGATCGTCGGTCGGCGCCCCGACGCCAAACGAGAGGCCGAACTCGGCGAGCGTCGCCGCTACGAGCTCGATGACCGCGGGAACATCGGTGGCGCGGACTTCACGAATCTCCACGCACCGAACGTAAGCCGCTGCCGCGCGAGCAACCAGCACAGATCACGCGAATATGCCCAGATCGACGCTCACCCGAGCAGCTGATACATCACGAGTGCGTCGACGTAACCGTCGGTCGGATGCAAGAACGCGCCGGGGAGTCGCGCCACGGTCGTGAACCCGAGTGATTCCCACAGCCGCACCGCGCGCGTGTTCGTGCTGATCACGAAGTTGAACTGCATCGCGCGATAGCCGCGCGCGCGCGCATGCTCGAGAGAGTGCTCGCACATCCGGCGCGCGATGCCGCGGCTCGTGGCGGCCGGGCTCGTGATGTAGCCGCAGTTGCAGACGTGGCGACCGCCGCCGGCCTGGTTCGGGTGGATGAAGTAGGTGCCGACGATCTCACCGTCGAGCTCGGCGACGAACGTCTCCTTGTCGGACGCGAACCAGTACGCGAGCGCGTCGGGCTCGCTCATCGTGGGATCGAGGGCGTACGTGGTGCCGGCCCGGATCGCCGGCACGATGATCGCGGCGATGGTCGCGGCGTCGCCGGACGTCGCGGGTCGGATGATCACGGCGTCTGATAGCCGATCTCTGCGAGATCGTCGGCGAGGTCGGCGAGCTTGCGATCGGGATCGATGCGCGCGACGAGCTTGGCGTCGACTGCGCACCGGTAAGGATCGCAGCGACCACGCCGTAACGAGCCGCAGGTCGAACAGAGGCCGCGGCGAATCTTCTCCGACGAGCGGTACCACGTCAGCTTGTCTTCGCCGCTGAGCACGAGCGCGGACCGTGACACCGCGGTCGAGACCCAGAAGTGGCCCGATTGCTTGCGGCACTGCGAGCAGTGGCACGCATCGCAGCCTTCGAGCGCGGCCGTGACCTCGAACCTGATAGCGCCGCACGCACACGAACCCTTCGGCATGCGCGCACGGTACTATCGGCCCGGGTGCAGGACAGAACGAATCGCATCGATTCGATCGACATCATGCGCGGCCTGATCATGGTCGTGATGGCGCTCGATCACGCGCGCGACTTCTGGACGAATGCCGAGTTCGATCCCACCGACGCGAAGACCACGACGATCGCCTACTACGTGACCCGCTGGATCACGCACCTCTGCGCGCCATGGTTCATGCTGCTCGCGGGTGCCGGTGCGGCGCTGTCGCTCGGCCGTGGGCGTGACAAGCGGAGCTTGAGCTGGTTTCTCGTCACCCGCGGGCTGTGGCTGATCGTCCTCGAGCTCACGATCGTCAACTTCGCATGGAAGGGCCCGACGTTCGATCCGACGTTCGTCCGGTTCATGGTGCTGTGTGCACTCGGCAGCTCGATGATCGTGCTCGCGGCACTCGTCCATCTGCCGCGCTGGATCGTGCTCGCGTTTGCGGTCGTGCTGATCGTCGGTCACAACGCATTCGATCACGTCGAGCCCGAGCAGCTCGGCGGGTTCGCGTGGGTGTGGAACCTGCTGCATGTCCCGGGCATCATCGGCGCGGAGCCGCACGCCGGCGCAAGCATGTTCGTGCTGTATCCGCTCGTGCCATGGATCGGCGTGATGGCGCTCGGTTATTGCGCCGGACCGTGGATCACGTCGCTCGCGCCGGAGCGCCGCGCGAGGACGTTCGCGCTGCTCGGCGTCGCGCTGCTCGCCGCGTTCGCGATCGTGCGCGGCATCGACATCTACGGTGACCCGAATCCGCGCGAGTCGTTGCCGACGATGACCCAGACCGTGATGTCGTTCTTGAACGTGACGAAGTATCCGCCGTCGCTCGACTTCATGCTCGTCACGACCGGCGCCGGCTTGCTGGTGCTCGCACTGATCGAAGCGACGCGCTCCGCGAGGCTGTGGCACCCGATCCGGACGTTCGGTCGAGTGCCGATGTTCTATTACCTCGTGCACGTCGCGCTGATCAGCGCCACGTTCGAGCTCGCCCACGTCATCGCGATGGGGCACCTCCGGACCGAGACCGAGGGGTGGGGCTTCGGTCTCGGCGTCGTCTATCTGGCGTGGATCGGGTACGTCATCGCGCTGTATCCGCTGTGCCGCTGGTTCGAGGGCGTCAAGCAGCGGCGCCGCGACTGGTGGCTCGGCTATCTCTGATCGCACGTGCAGTCGATGCAACCGTGGGTCGCACACGTGCCACACGACCGCGCGACTTGCTTCCGCAACGCCTCGCGCGCGCGAAAGATCCGGACGCCGGCGTTGTTGCTCGAGATGCCCGCTTCGTCGGCGTAGTGCTTCACCGAGATGCCATCCACTTCGACGCGCCGTAGCGCCTCGGCGTACTCGGGCTTCAGCGTCCCGGCGAGCTGGGCGACGCACTTGCAGACCGCGCCGCGGAGCGCTTCGTCGGGCTCGGCCTCTCGGAGTTGCTCTTCCTGCGCGTACTGATCCTGGCGGCGCTCGGCCGCCGCGCGTCGCCGATAGTGATCGACGATCGCGTTGCGCAGCACGCGATAGAACCAGCCGACTGCGGTCTCCCGGACGGCGTCGAATTTGTCGATGCTGCGCACGAACGCGTCCTGGAGGATCTCCTCCGCGGTCGCACGGTCGCTGACCCGCTTCTCGACGAACGCCAGGAACTCGCGATGATTCGCCACGAGGGTCGCGGCGATGTCGGCGAGCGGTGCGGACTCTTCCGGGGCCTCGATCGTCATGGTCCCGAGCTTCTACCGCGTTCGGGTCGTGCGGGTGTAATGCCGTGCGGAGCGTTGCGTCTTGCCCAGTGAAAGGACGATGACCATGACCAAGACGAACGAGACCGAGAATCGCTGCCGTTGCCAGACCGCCGACTGTGGGTGCGCGGGGAATCCGGAGCGCTGCACCTGCGCTGCCCCGTGTAACTGCAAGGATTCCTGCGAGTGCGGAACGGGGTGCGGCTGCGCGGCCAAGAAATAGCCGGAGCACCGGGCTGGACAAGTCGAACAGTTGTGACTATACAACAGTTGTATGAGCACAACGATGACGCGACCCGTCCGGCCCGGCCTGGTGCTCGCGATCTGCTGCACGAGCCTGCTGATGGTGTCGATGGACGCGACGATCGTGAACGTCGCGCTGCCGGCGATCCGCCACGACCTCGGCGCGGATACTTCCGGCCTGCAGTGGGTGATCGACGCGTACACGGTGGTGGTCGCCAGCCTGCTGATGCTGTCGGGGTCGATCGCGGATCGCGTCGGGCGCCGGCGTACATTCCAGACCGGATTGATCCTGTTCACGCTCGCGTCGGTGCTGTGTAGCATCGCGCCGAGCCTGAACGCGTTGATCGCGTTCAGGATGCTGCAGGCGGTCGGTGCCAGCATGCTGAACCCGGTCGCGATGTCGATCATCACGAACACGTTCGTCGAGCCGAAGGTGAGGGCACGCGCGATCGGGATGTGGGGTGCGGTCGTCGGCATCTCGATGGCACTCGGGCCGCTCGTCGGCGGCGGGCTGACCGAGACCGTCGGCTGGCGCGCGATCTTCTGGATCAACCTCCCGCTCGGTCTTGCCGCGCTCGCACTCGCACAGCGGTTCGTGCCGGAATCGCGGGCGCCGCGCGCACGCCGGCCGGATCCGATCGCACAGACGCTCGTGCTCGGCGCGCTCGCCGCCGTGACCTACGGTGTGATCGAAGGACCGCATCACGGCTGGGGCTCGCCGCTCATCGTCGGCCTGTTCGTCGGCGCCGGTGCGGCAGTGTTCGCGCTGATCGCGCACGAGCGCCGTCGTGACCAGCCGCTGATCGATCTGCGGTTCTTTCGCAGCGCACCCTTCTCGAGCGCGACGCTGATCGCCGTGTGCATGTTCGCGGTGTTCTCGGGGTTCTTGTTCCTCAACGCGTTGTACCTGCAAGAGGTGCGCGGGCTGTCGGCGTTCACGACGGGCCTGTACACGTTGCCGCTCGCGGTGATGACGATGATCTGCTCGCCGATCTCCGGACGCCTGATCGGTCGCAGCGGGGCGCGCGTGCCGCTCGTGATCGCGGGCTCCGCGATCGCGGTGTCGACGCTGATGCTGGCCCAGCTCGGACCGGCGACCTCGCTCGTCTGGTTGGTCGTCGCGTACGTCGTGTTCGGGATCGGGTTCGGCATGGTCAACGCGCCGATCACGAACTCCGCGGTATCCGGAATGCCGAATGCCCAGGCCGGCGTGGCGGCTGCGATCGCGTCGACGAGTCGGCAAGTCGGTGCGTCGCTCGGCGTCGCGATTGCCGGTGCGATCGCCGGTTCCCGCGGAGCGGGGTTTGCCGAGGCTACGCACCCGTTCTGGTGGCTCGCGACCGCGGGCGGCGGGTTCGTCGTCGTGCTCGGCCTGCTCGCGACCAGCCCGTGGGGCGACCGCACGCGGCGCTCGATGACCGCGCTGATCGAAGCAGGAGATGTCGCGTGAGCCGCGCCGATGCGGTGTGGAAGGCGCTCGTCCAGGTCGTGTGGGAGACCCGCGATGACTGGCGCCAGCGCGTGATCGCCGAGACCAAGCTCCCGTTCGGCCGCGTACGCGCGCTCCGCCGCCTCGTCGATGGCCCGCTGGCGTTGCGTGATCTCGCGCAGTCGATGAGCGTCGATGCCCCGGCCGCGACGGTCACTGTCAACGATCTCGAGGGCCGCGGCCTCGTCCAGCGCACGCCGCATCCCACGAACGGCCGGATGAAGCTGGTGGCGCTGACCGCGGCGGGCAAGCGCATGGTCGCGCGGATCGAAGCCGTGCCCGATGCGCCACCGCCCGGGTTCGCCGCGCTATCCGCTGCTGACCTCGCGGTGGTGCAGCGGGTCGTCGAGGCGCTTGACGCGTGACTCGATGTCGCGGCTGATCGCGCGGGCTTCCCCGCTGATCGCCTTCAGCATGCCGTACGGCGAGACGTAGAACCCGCAGTAATAGAGACCCGGGAGCGAGGTCGGCTTGCCACTCGTCGTCGGTGACCCGTCGGCGTCGAGCGTCCCGGGCGCGTCGAGGAACTGCGCGACACCGGGGCGATAGCCGGTCGCGAGCACGACGACGTCGTAGTGCTCGCGCGAGCCGTCATCGAACATGACGTCGTCACCGTCCATCCGCGCGATGCCGGTGCGGACCTTGATCTTGCCGGCGCGGATCAACGCGAGCGTGCCGATGTCGATCAGCGGGATGCGCCGGGTCCGCATCACCTGCTGCATCGCGCCGTACGGCAGTTTGCGCAGGCCCAGCTTCGTGATGTTGCCGACCGTGAGGCGGACCAGCGGCCACGACAGCGCATCGGCCAGCTTCGGCGGCATCCACGCGAGGAGCCCCGCGAGCGCCAGCACGGGGAGGCCCGCGGTGTCGCGCTTGATCACGTTGACCGGACTCCGCACCGCGAGGTCGGGCATGGCGCCGTGCTCGACGAGATCGATCGCGATCTCTCCGCCCGAGTTCCCGAATCCGACGACGAGGACCCGCTTGTCGCGATACGTGCTCCCGTTGCGATACGCGCAGCTGTGGAGGACCTCGCCGCGAAAGCTGTCGCGCCCTTCGATCGTCGGGATCGCGGGAACCTGCGTGTAGCCGGTGGCGACGACCAAGTTCTCCGCGCGATAGCTCGTACGAGAACTGGTGACCTCCCAGTGCTCGGTGCGGCGCGCCGCGGTGACCGTCTCGCCGAGGTGCGGCGACAAGGACGCCGCGTACGCCTCGAGGTACGCGACGACCTCCGCGCGACTCGGATACTTCGCGGCCCCGCGCGGAAACGGCTGAAACGGCAACCCCGAGTGTCCCTTGTCGGTGTGGAGGTGCAGCCGCTCGTAGTGACTGCGCCACGCCGAACCAACGGTGCCGGCACGCTCGACGAGCTCGAACCGGCGCCCGGCGCGCGCGAGGCAGGTCGCGACGCTCAGCCCCGCCGGACCGGCACCGACGATCACCGTCTCCGTCTCCGTCTCCACCACCGCTAGCGACGCTATCACCCCCGGTGCCGTGTGCGCAGCGAGATGTGATAGCGGGCGTTGTTCACCGCGTCTTGACGGTGAGCTCGACATCCTCGCCGAATGGCCCGACGTGAAGTCGCCTTCCGGCGCGCGGACCTTCGCCAGGTATTCGGGGCTCGCCTCGACATTGTCGGCGACGAGGACCGCACCGACACGCAAGCGCGGCTCGATCATCTGGAGGATCTTCGCGTACAGCGGCTTGTGGCCGTCGAACAGGACGAGATCGATCGTCTCGGGCAGATCGCGCGCGAACGTGACGAGCGCGTCGCCTTCGCGAACGTCGACGAGCTCGGCGAGGCCGGCCGCAGCGAGGTTGTCGCGCGCCTTCGCTGCTTTCGTTGGCTCGAGCTCGCTGCCGATCAGCGTTCCGCCGCCGTTGTCGCGAAGCGCCGCGGCGAGGTGGATCGTCGAGATTCCGAACGAGGTACCGAACTCGAGGATCGATTTGGCCTTCGTCGACCGGCCGAGCATGTAAAGCAGACATGCTGCTGGGGTACTTCGAGCGCCTCGGTCGCGAGGTCCCTTGAACTAGCCAGACACGCTCCCGCAACATGGCGGGCGCACTGCGGAACGCCTTTTAGCGGAAGATGTCGATGTGCGGCACGCCGTCCTCGGTGATAAAGCCGCGATACATCCCGGGCGTGTTGAACGTCAGCGCCCAGTGACCATCGGAGTCGAGTGCGATCACACCACCGTCGCCCTGCGCTTGCACGAGCTCGTGCATGACGACCTCGTCGGCCGCCTTCGCGATCGGGACGTGCGCGTACTCCATGCGCGCGCAGATGTCGCGCGCGACGGTGTAGCGGATGAACAGCTCGCCGTGGCCTGTCGCGGACACGCCGCAATCCTCGTCGGCGTACGTGCCGGCACCGATGATCGGCGAGTCGCCGACGCGGCCGTAGCGCTTGTTCGTCAGCCCACCAGTCGAGGTGCCAGCGGCGAGTGCGCCGGTGCGATCGAGCGCGACGACCCCGACGGTGCCGAAGTGATCCTCGGCGACCGCCTTCTGGAGCTCCTGCCAGCGCTCCTCGGTCCGGAAGTACGATGGATCGACCTTCCCGATGCCGGCGGTCGCCGCGAAGTCCACCGCGCCCGAGCCGGTGAGCATCACGTAGCGACCGTTGTCCATCACGGCCTTCGCGAGCAGGATCGGATTCTTGATCGTGCGCACCCCGGCGATCGCGCCGGCCCGATGCGCGGGTCCATTCATGATCGCGGCGTCGAGCTCGTTGATGCCGTCGTGGGTGAACACGGCGCCCTTGCCCGCGTTGAACAGCGGCGAGTCCTCGAGGATCGTGATCGCCGCGGTCACTGCATCGGTGCTCGGTCCGCCGCGTGCGATCACGGCGTGAGCCGCTCGCAACGCGCGTTCGAGGTCGGCGCGGATCGCGGCCTCGCGTTCGGGCGTGAGCTTCTCGCGGGTGATCACGCCCGCGCCGCCGTGGAGGACCAGGCCCCACGCCATGTGCGGTGCCTCCGGCGGCGGTGGTGGCGTCACGTGGTTGTTGCAGCCGGAGAACAGGACAGCAGCGACAACACTGGTGGCTCGCGCGATCACGCCGCGACTCTACGCGAGCTTGCCGGCGAGCTCCACGATCGTCTCGCGGATGAACCGGTTCGCATCGTCATCGCCAAGCGCGGTGGGCCACAGCAGATCCATGCCGCCGTCGACCTGAGGCAACGGAAACCGCGAGATGGCGAGGTGCGGTCGCTGCGCGACGAGCTGGCGCGCGACAATTCCCGGTAGCGTCGCGACGAGCGAGCTCCCGTCGACGATCGCGCCGACCGCACTGAACGTCGCGACCGCGCAGCGTACCCGACGCTCGCGCGCGTACGAATCCTCGACGACGCCATGCAGATCGCCGTTGTACGACACGATCACGTGATCCTGCGCGAAGTACGTGCGCTCGCTCGGCCGGGCGCCGAGCTTCGCGAACCGCGGGTCGTACACGCACACGAAGCCGCCACGGAACAGGACGAGACGCGCGATCGAGTCGGGTAGGGCGTCGGCGACCGAGACCGCGAGGTCGATGCGACGGTGGACGAGCGCGTCCTGTACCGTACGGAACTGGATCGGCAGCGCGATCAGGCGCATGCGGGGCGCCGTACGCTCGAGCCGGCGCAGGAGCGGCGGCAGCAGCCACTCGTCGGTCGAGTCAGACATCCCGATCCGGATCGTGCGGTCGCTCGTCTTCGGATCGAAGCGAGGCGGCGAAAGTGCGGTCTGGACGATCGCGTCGAGGTGCGGCCGGATGTCGGCGACCAGCCGCGCGCCGCGTGCGGTCAGCTCGATGCCGCGACCTTGCCGCACCGTGACCGGCGCACCGATGGCGGACTCGAGTCGGCGCAAGGCCGCGCTGATCGCGGGTTGTGTCAGGTACAGCCGCGCGGCGGCGCCAGTGACGGAGCCGGCATCCGCGACGGCGACAAGCACTCGAAACAGGTTGAGGTCCAGATCCCGTCCATAAACGTGGTGACTGTCTCGCATCGGTCCTATTCACTAGTCTTACATGACGAACCGACGCATGGTGACGCCATGACAGAGACCAGCCTCGGCGGAACGTTCACG
>JBDUAS010000552.1:0-2638 GCA_040004535.1 Deltaproteobacteria bacterium | reverse complement strand
ACGAGCTCGCCGACGACGAGCTCGGTGAACGCGACGATCGCGACGACCGTGATCAGCGATGTCGCCGGCGCCCAGGTATCGAGCCCCCAGCTCCGGTAGGTAGGCTCGACCGCGCCTTCGAGCCGCGCACCACCGAATGCCGCGGCCGCGGTGCCCGCGATGGTCATACCGATCTGAACGGTCGCCAGGAACCGCTCGGGTTGGTCGCGCAAGCTCTTGAGCGCTAGCGCACGGCGGTCCTTGCGGCGGATGAACTCCCGGAGCCGCGTCTTCCGAACGGTGAGTACGGCGATCTCGGAGCCCGAGAACAGACCGTGGATCATCAGCAAACCCACCACGATCAGCAGCTCGGAGATCATGCGTTCCCGTCCGGACCCGAGCGCAGCATACGCTATAAGCTGAGCCCCATGTCGCCCCGGCCACCGCCGACGACACCCCCGAGGAAGTCGTACATCACGCCCGACGGCGCGAACAAGTTGCGCGCGGAGCTCGAGCAGCTGTGGACGGTCGAGCGGCCGCGCGTCACCCAAGAAGTGGCCGATGCGGCAGCGCAAGGCGACCGCTCGGAGAACGCCGAGTACATCTATGGCAAGCGCCGGCTGCGCGAGATCGATCGCCGCGTGCGGTTCTTGTCGAAGCGGCTCGATGTTTTGACCGTGGTCAGCGAACCACCTTCGGACGGGTCGCGCGTGTTCTTCGGCGCGTGGGTCTCGCTCGAAGACGAAGAAGGCGATCAGGTCACCTATCGGATCGTCGGACCAGACGAATCGAACGCCGAGCGCGGCTGGATCAGCATGGAAGCGCCGGTCGCGAAGGCGTTACTCGGCAAGCGCGATGGTGACGACGTGCTCGTGCGGCGGCCGAAGGGCGACATCACGTTCACGATCGTCGGCGTGCGCTATCGCGACGAGGCCGGGTGATGGCAACTCCGTACGAGCCACGGCCGACCTCCGACGGCGTCCCACGCCCGATCTACGACGACGGGCCATCGCGTGCGATCGCGGTGCAGCTGCCGCCGGTGATGGCGCAGTACGCGCGCTCGTTGCTGCGCTGGCGACCGAAGTGCGAGATCACGGTGCTGCGCGAAGGCGCCGAGACGTTTCCAGCGATGCTCGAGGCGATCGCGGCGGCGCGGACGTCGATCCTCCTCGAGGTCTACATCCTCGCCGCCGACGGCACGGGCGACCGTTTCAAGGAAGTGCTGCTCGAGCGCGCGCGGGCCGGCGTGGCGGTCCGGATCCTCTACGACGCGGTCGGGTCGTTCGGCCTTGCGAGCTCGTGGTACGACGAGCTGCGCGACGCCGGTGTCGAGATCAACGCGTTCAATCCGATCGGCTTGTGGCGGCGGCGGTTTCGCTGGTCGCATCGCGATCACCGAAAGATCTTGGTCGTCGACGATCAGGTCGCGTTCACCGGCGGGCTCAACATCGCGGACGACTACGCGTCGGCCGACGACGGCGGTAAGGGCTGGCACGACATGCACTGCCGCGTGCGCGGACCGGCGGTGCTGGATCTGTCGCGGCTGTTTCGCCGCACGTGGCTCGCGATTGGCGGCCGCCCGTATCCCGCGCCGGCGCGCGCGAGTGAAGCGCCACCCGGACCGGGCGAGAGCTACGCGCGCGTGATCGAAAATTCGAAGCGGCGCCAGCGCGGCGCGTTTCGCCGCACCTACCTCCACGTGATCAAGCACTCACGCGACAGCGTGATGATCGAGAACGCCTACTTCTTGCCCGAGCAGCGCGTGCGGCGTGCACTCGCACGAGCGGTGCGCCGCGGCGTCAAGGTCAGCGTCATCGTGCCCGGGCACTCCGACGTGAAGATGGTCGAGTACGCGAGCGACTACGTGTTGCGCCGGCTCGCGAAGCGCGGCGTCGAGATCCTGCGCTGGCAGGGTCCGATGATGCACGCGAAGACCGCGGTCGTGGACGGCATGTGGTCGACGATCGGCAGCTACAACTTCGACGCGCAGAGCCGGTTCAACAACCTCGAGGTCACCGTCGAGATCCTCGATCCGGTCGTCGGTACCGAGATGGTCACCGAGTTCACCGAATCGCGCGCGAACTGCGAGCGCTACGACGAGGCCGCGTGGTTGCGGCTGCCTTGGTACCGCAAGGTGCTCGCGTGGATCGGCTATCGCTTGCGCCGCGTCTTGTAGCCCTGCTTCGTTTTGGTGCTTCGTTTCGGAGCAAACGTGATGCGGATCGGAGCAGTCCTCCGCCGCGACGCGGACTTACGACTGGCACTGAAGCTGCTCTTCTTCGGTCGCGAAGGAGATGTCCATGACTCACGATTTGACCGTTCGGTTTCTCGGTGTGCGCGGCTCGATCGCGACCCCTGGGCTGGCCGCGGGCGGTAACACGTCCTGCGTCGAGGTCGTCGCCGGGGATACGCGCATCATCCTCGATGCGGGCACGGGTCTGCGCACGCTCGGCAACGAGCGCATGGCAAACGGCCCGCGCCGCTCGACGATCCTGTTGTCGCACTTGCACTGGGATCACGTGGCCGGCTTGCAGTTCTTCACGCCGGTCTACGTGCCGGGCCATCGCGTCGAGATCGCGAGTGGTCCGAATGGCGTGATGAGCCACGACGCGGCGATCCGCTCGCTGTTCAAGGCGCCGTTCTTCCCGGTCGACTTCGA
>JBDUAS010000071.1:0-28522 GCA_040004535.1 Deltaproteobacteria bacterium | reverse complement strand
ATCCGTACGGGATGTCGGGCATTCGCTACCTCGGCTCGACGCTGCTCGAGCTCGGCCGCCGCAACAAGCACCGAGCCGTGATCGGCGTGTGCACGGCCGGCGGCATGGCGACCGCCGCGTTCCTCGAGCGCGTCTAGATCTGCGGATGGCGCGCTTCGACCTCGAGGTTCATCTCGACGGGCTGCGCGACGAGCTCGCCATACAACGCGAGCATCTCCGAGCCGAGAACGTGGAGCTGGACGATGCCGAGACGCTTCTCGACGAGCGGCAGGAGCTGCGCTTCCTCTTCGCCGTACGCGTGCTCGGCGAACGCCGCCATCACCTGCGAGACGTTGCGCTCGAACTGCGGTGACGCGACGCCGGCGTGATCGATCGCGAGCAACAGTACGCGGACGCGGCGATGATCCTCGGCGTACTGGACGAGCGCCTCGTGGCTGCTCGGCGTGTTGAACACCGGATAGAACAGCTTCTCCTCCATCTCGGAGTGCGCCTCGATCACGCGCTCGAGCTGGCGAAGCAGGCCACCGCGGCGCGCGGGGTCGACGCCGAGCAGTGCGCGGCCGAGCTCCTCGATGCGGGCGTGTTGGGCTTTGATCAGGTCGATCGCGTTCACGAGCTCACCACCTTTGCATGTTCGGCCGTCACGGAATGAACCTTGTGCCGGAGCGGCACGCCGAGCTCGACGCGGTCCTCGATGCCGGGCACCGGCGAGATCGCGAGGTGGAAGGCGCCGATCAGCCGCCAGCCGAAGGCGCCGACGACCGCGAGCAGCACGAATCCGATGCCGGCGAGCGCGAGCGGCAGGCCGTATTCGAGCCCGTCAGGCGTGCGGTCGAGCCACGCCGTGCGAAGTACCAGCCCGGCACCGCCGAACATGAACGTCGCGAGGGTGGCGGCACCGGCGTGCATCATCCCGAGCTTGTGTGCGGCGGTCTCGCGCGGCACATGCGCGAGGTCGAACACGCCGACCACAGCCGCGGCGACCCCGAACACGACTCCGGAGAGGAGGCTCACGTACGCCTCGCGGTACCAGAAATCATCGCCGGTATAGGCGAAGGCGAGGATCCCCGCGAGACCGCTCGTGAACAGCACGATCGGAAACTTTACGAGGAGCGGGTGAAGAGGCTGGCCGCCGATCGTGACCTTCGCGCGCATGTCGCGATCGGGTGCAGACTGGATGCCAGGTCCTTTATGAAACCGAGATGATGACGAAGCTGCGGTAAGCACCGGGTAGCTGGAGCTCGACCTCGTCGTCGACGCGCTTGCCGAGCAGTGCGCGGCCGAGCGGCGAATTCGGCGTGACGACCTGCACGGCGGAGATCATGGTTCCGCCCCCCGCGGGCGCGACGAAGAACTGCTGGGTCTCGCCATCCTCGTCGACCGCGACGAGTGCACTCATCGCGACGACGCTCGTGGCCCCGAACGTGCGGAGCGCGAGGGCAGTGACATCCCCGATCGCGGCCTCGATCTCGGCGACGCGCTGCGCCTGGCCGCGCGCGAGGTACGACTGCTCGAGGCCGCGGGTGTCCTTGTCGTTCTCGGCGCGCGCTTCCTCGTGGGTCGAGCCCTCGATCGCGGACGCGTGCGCGGCGCGTGCAGACGCGAGCGTCGCTTCGAGCTGGCGCAACAGTGCCGCCTTCAGCTCCGCCTTCGGCGACGCTTCCATCGGCGGCAGCGTATCATCGCCGCGCATGAAGCCGTGGAAGACGCTCGGATCGGTCGCGACCGCCGAGGGGGCGCTCGAGCTCCGCCAGCGCGGCGACCAGGAATTCCTTCTCGTGATCGGTGGCCGCGTGCTGATGACGAGTCAGGAGCGCCGCTCCGAAGAGCGGCTCGCCACCATCGCGCTCGCACAGGTCAAGGTCGCTGCGCCGCGCGTGCTGATCGGGGGGCTCGGCATGGCGTACACGCTGCGCGCCGCGCTCGATGTGCTGCCGGCGGCGGCGCAGGTGGAGGTGGCGGAGCTGTCGCCGGCCGTCGCCGAGTGGTGCCGTGGACCGCTCGCGGTACTGACGAACGATGCCGCCGGTGATCCGCGCGTGCGCGTGATCCTCGGCGACGTCTCGCGCGTGATCCGCGACGCCGCACCCGGATCCTACGACGCGATCCTGCTCGATCTGTACGAAGGCCCGCACGCGGCGAGCCAGCGCGGCGATGATCCGTTCTACGGCCCGGGCGCACTCGCGCGCAGCCATGCCGCGCTCGCACCAGGCGGCGTGCTCGCCGTGTGGTCCGAAGATCCAGACGACAGCTTCCTTCGGCGATTTCGTAACGCGGGATTCGAGGTGAACGTGGATCGATCAGGTTCGAGTCGCGTGCATCTCGTGTATCTCGGTGTGCGGCGCTAGCATGCGCGGATGCTGACCCGGGGAATCGCCAGCATCCTCCACCGCGACACGATCGCGGTGATCGTTGGCGCGAGGACGTTCGAGCGTGGCGAGCAATGTTTCAGCGGCAAGCGCGTGCTGCAAGTCGAAGCGGCGCGCGGCGAGCTGCGCGGCACCGTCAAGCCCGCCGAGAACGGTCGCGCGAACTATGCGTGTCGGATCTGGATGCGCGACGAAGGCGTCGGGTACGAGTGCACGTGCCCGATGGGCGTGCAGCGCCTGTTCTGCAAGCACGCGGTCGCGATCGCGCTCGCTCACCTCGCGAACGAGCGCGGCGAAGCCGAGCGTGGCCTCGGCATCTTGCGCGAAGCGCTCCTGACGCTGCCCCAGCCGGCGCTCGTCGACGGCCTGCTCGGGCTCGCCCGCCGTGATCGAGATCTCGCGCACGATCTCGAGCGACTGTGTCTCGACGCGCTGTCGCGAGGCACGTGATGCGCCTCGCCGTGATCGGTCACGTCGAGCACGTCACGATCGGAGCCGTGCCCGCGTTGCCTCGCACCGGCGAGATCTGCCACCTCGATCGCCCGCGCATCTTCCCGGGCGGCGGCGGTGGCGTCGCGTTCTACCAGCTGCTGCGCGCGCCCGCCGAAACGCTGCTGTTCACCGCACTCGGTGACGACGACGCCGCGCGCTTCGTCGAAGCGAACCTCGCGATCACCGGCGCTCGGATCTATGCCGCGCGCCGCAGTCACGCGCACACGCGCGACGTCGTGATGGTGACGCCCGAAGGCCAGCGCACGATCGTCGTCGTCGGCGAGCCGCTCCATCCGCGCCGCGTCGATCCTCTACCGTGGGACGAGCTGGCGACATGCGATGCCGCGTACTTCACCGCGCAGGATCCCGAGGTGCTGCGCGCCGCGCGTGCCGCGAAGCTTCTCGTCGTGACCGCGCGCCGGCGCGAAGCGTTGATCCGCTCCGGTGTCGAGGCCGACGTCGTGGTCGGCAGCATCGGCGATCCGCGCGAGGCGAGCACGCTCGCCGATTATCCGAAGCCGCCACGCGCACTCGTGTTGACGGACGGCGCTCGCGGCGGTCGCGTCGAGACGCGCGAAGGCGTGGCGCACTTCGCGCCGAGCCCCGCGCCACCGACGATCGTTGGCTCGTACGGCGCCGGCGACAGCTTCGCAGGCGCGCTCGTCTACTTCCTCGCGCGCGGCCTGTCCCCACTCGAAGCGGCGGGCCGGGCTGCGCCGTACGGAGCTGCGGTCCTCGCGAGCTTGATCCCGCTCGACGCGCAGCTCGCGCTGGAACTCGCCGTCGTCTAAGAGCGGCGTCGGCGACGACTCCGCCCGCGCGCTGGTTAACTTGCACGCGGGCGGTCTGTCGCGGTTCGTCGCGTTCGCGTTCGGCTAACTCAGGGCGCGGCGATGCCGGTGCCGGTGGTGCGAATCCCGCCGGCGACGGCCGTGTTGTAGACGTTCGTGTACGCGCCGCGCACGTTGGCCGTGGCCGCTTTCAGGGTGTTCACCAGCAGCCACGGCAGGCCACCAGGACCGACCGGACCGCCGGGATGGCCGACGAGTGGACCGCCAACCCCGCTGTCCCACAAAGCGAGAACCGGATTGGCCATCTCCTGGGTGTCGCGAGCCAGACGTTCGGCCGCGCGGAAGTTAAAAAGGAGGTTCGCGGGAACCTCGTAGAACTTGGCGAGCGAATTGGTGGCAACGCACGTGCTGGTCGTCGACGTGGTCCGACAGGTCTCGTAGCCGGCGACCAAGAATGCGTAGTACGCGGTGGCAAGGCCGGTCGTGGGATCCGCCTTCGTCGGGTACAGGAACGTGACCATCACCTTCGCCGGAGTCGCGGTACCGGCTCCCGCCCAGTACTGATCGACCGCCGTGATGCTCGTGTTCCACGGTGTCGGGAACACGCACGTGTTGATGTCGTTCGGGATGCAATACGTTGGGAGGGTCGAGAGATCTTGAGACGATGTGGTCGTCGCTTCTGGATCCGTTTGGTCATTTGCGAGGCAACCAGCCACCAGCGACGACACGAGCGCGACAGACATTCCTAGGCGGTTCATACGGGGTTCTCCTGCGGGGGGTCATTCAAACACGACGACGTCACGTACCCAATCGGCCTTTCGATCCGCGAGCCACTGTTTGCGAAGGTCGCGGACGACCTCCGCGAGCGGTGCACCCGCCGCAGCTCGCGTTCGAAGTTGATCGAAGAAGGGTCCGGCCTCCTGATCGGGGACAGCCGTGGTCGGCGCAACAACCGCGCGCGCACCAGCAGCTAGAAACGCAATCGGTAAGCTCCAACGCATCGCAAACTGCGGCGCGGCGTTGGCGGTTTCGCATGCCGCGAGAATGACGAGCGGTGCGCTCGCGAACTTGGCACGGGCGACCTCGCGGGCAAGGAGTGCATAACGCCCGTCGGGATCGGGGGACAGCGCGAGATAAGACGCGTCGCCCTGGTCTGCAAACCCGTGCGCGTGAATCGTGACGTCTCGAGCTTGGCCGATCGCCGCGAGTACGTGACCAGGGGTGGCCGCCGGTCCGACGAGCGTCGTGGCGGCCTCGTGGGACCAGCTCGATAGGCGGGGCAGTCCGAGCGAGGCAGGCGGCTCGACATCCGCGACCACGAGCGAGCCCTTCGCGGCCGTTGAAGCGACCGCGCGCGGGTGCGAGGACACGTAGCGCCACGCGATGTCGTCGGGAAGGATCCGCGACTTGCCGTTGTCTGGCGGGCGCGCGATCACGTCGATGTCCTTGCAGTTCGCGAGCGCCGCGAGCGTCGTCGATGTGACGAGCTTCTCCGGCGGCATGTTCAGCGTACGCGGACCGATCGCCGCGCTGGTCTCGCCACCAGCACCTCGCGCGAGCGCGATGAAGTCACCATCGTCGCCGACGAGACCCAGCACGCAGTTGCCACGTGGCTCGATACCGATCTCTTCGCCGAGAATGGCGAGTGCACCGGCGGCATCACCGGTCTTCGCGGCATGGATCGCGAGCATCGCGTAGCTGTCTCCAACGGCGCGTTGCGCGTTTCCGTCCAGGGGTGCCTGGTTCCCGCTCTCGATGGCGCGGCGCAAGAGCGCGACACCCTCATCCGGTGCGGTGCCGATCGCCAGGCGGCCGTCCGCGTGGTCGAGCATCGCCCGCGCCCCGGTAGGTAGCGTCGTGTCGGCCCGTACCTTGGCGATCTCGGCCCGCAACGCCGCGATCTCGTCGGCCTTGCCGACGACGTGGAGGACAACTGCGCGGACGAACAGACCCGCGACGATCGCGTCTGAGTCACGAGTCTTCACCGGGCACGGTGGCGTGTCGAGCTCGCGCTTGGCTCGGTCGAACTCGAGTCGCATCTGGAACTGCATCGCGACCAACTCGTGTCCCCACCGCGCAAAGTCGCACGCGGCAGCGTTGCCGCTAGCGACGGCCCTGGCCGCGTATTCCGCCGTGTATGCGCGAACGAGCGGCAAGCCGCCGCCGAGATTGTCGTCGGAGTCCGTCGCGAGGCCGACGAGATCCGGCAAGATCTCGTCCTGCTGCATGGCCGTCAGTGCCAGCGCACGTTTCCACGCGTCGAACAGGGCGACTCGGGCCTCGGCCAGGCGCTGCCAGTTCAGGTAGACCTCGCCCAGCGCCAACGCGATCTTCATGCAGCGATAGCTCGGCGCTATCCCCTTGCACTGCTCTCGGCCGGGCAACAGCGCAGCCTCGGCGGCGGGCAGGTCGCCGTTCGCGAGCGCGGCGGCTCCGCGCTGCTCGACGCCGAGCAACTGGATCCAAGGATCCGCCGAGGTCTGGGTCAGCTTGGAGAATTCGCCAAGATCTGCCTGCAGCACGTGATGGCCGTCGCCAAGCTTGATCAGCGCGACGGCAAGCGCGTCGTTGGCATGTGCCGCGCGCAACGTCGCGAGGATCTTCGCGCGATCGGGGCGATCGGGCTTCGGGTCGGTGAGGATCGAAAGATACGCTGCAGCGACTTTCGGATCCGGCTTCGCGGCCTTCACAGCATCCTTGGTCCCATGATCGCCGCTCGCCGCATCGATCGCCTCGGCGATCGGCACCAACTTCGCGACCGATGGTGCGTCGGGCGCGGCGCGCAACGCATCGTAGAGCTCGATGCGCGATGTGCCAGGAAGCCGGCGGGCGTCCTCTGGTGACAGGCCGGATTGCGTCTGTGCGAGCGGCACAGCAGCGGCGAGAACGCGCTGTGTCAGCGCGAGCTCGTCCTTGAACGAACGCTCGAGCTCGTCGGCGCGCTTCGTCGCCTCGGCGGCCCAGCCGGATTCGCCGTGCTTGGCGACCGCGCGGAACGCCTCGGCCGCGCCGTGCCGCAAGCCGAGGTCGCGCAACGCGAGCGCGCGGTTCCACGTCGCGACCGCGGCGTCCGGAGACTTCGCGAGGGCGCCGTCGGCAAGCGCGAGCGCCTTGTCGGGCGCGCCGAGCGAGAGCTCGAGCGCCGCGTGATCCGCGAGCACGTCCGCCGATTCGCCGGCGAGCGCGAGGTACTTCTTCGCTTGCTCGAAGTCACCGGCGAGCAGCGCGAGCGCCGCGACGCCGTGCAGGTCGCCGCGCTTCTCGGCATCGGCCATCGCGGCGAGTGAGATCGGTTCCTTCGCGAGCGCTTCGCCGCGCGGGACCGAATACGCGCGGTAATCGGAAGCGCCTTGCCACGACAGCCGCGCCTCGAGCGCGCGCGTGTCGGCGAGTGCGACCTTGACCGGCGCCTCGTGCGTCGGAGTCATCGCGTGACGGTGACTGCCGAGATAGAGCACGGTCGCCGCCGCGGCGGCCACGACGAGCACGCTGGCAACGTGGGTCGACCGCTTGCGATACCAGGCCAGCGAGACCACGTTCGCGGGCCGCGGCATCGGCAGCGCCTTCATCTGCATCACGTCGGCGAGCTCGGCCTGACAGTGCTCGCAGGTCGCGAGGTGATCCCGAGCGTGTTCGAGCGCCTCGCCGGTGAGCTCTCCATCGGCGAGGGCGTGGGTCTGCTGGAGCTCGGGGTGCTCGTCGAGAGTCATCATGGCGCGTCGAGCTCGCGTTGGAGGTGATCGCGCAGCTTCGCGCGTGCGCGCAACAGGCGAGTGCCGACCGTCGCCTTCGCGATGTTCAGCTCGGCGGCGATCTCGTCGTACGAGCGGCCCTGCGCGTGGAGCTCGTAGACCCGGCGGAACTCGCTGCCGAGCTTCGCGAGTGCGCGCGAGACTTGCGCTTCGTCGAGCCGCGTCCACTTGGCGGGCGGTGCGGGCTCGGGCTGCGCGAGCTCGATCGAGTCGAGCTGCTGGCTCTGCGGCCGGCGGCGCTGCTTGCGACACTGATCGATGAACAGGTTGTGCATGATCGCGACGAGCCACGCCCTCGCGTTGCCTTGCTCGCCGTAGCGATCCCAGCTGCGCAGCGCGCGCTCGTAGGTGTCGTGCACCAGGTCGCGCGCATCTTCTGCGTTGCGACACAACCGACGCGCGATCCCGAGGAGAGCCTCTTCGTGCTCCCGCACCGCCGCCGAAAAAACCCGCACGGACTCGGGCACCGGCCGCGGACAGTGCCACGGCATCACGGGGATCGCGATAGCCATTGCCCCTGGTTAACGTCGCCTCATCGTGATCTTCCCGAAATAAAACCCTGGGAACTAGAGGCACTTGCGAGGGCCGCCGGTTCGCGATCATGCCTGTGGGGCAGTGATCGCGGACAGCTTCGCGACTTCCGCGGGCGCCAGCCTGATCGTCCCCGCTTCGAACAGCGAGTCGAGCTGGTCGACCGTGCGCGCACTCGCGATCGGCGCACCGACGACCGCATGCGCCTTTAGCCACGCGAGCGCGACGCCCGCGACCGAGGCGGCGTGATGTGCGGCGAGCTCGTCGAGCGCGGATAGCAGCTTCACGTTGCGCGGGTCCTCGAGGTACTTGCTCGCGCGGGTCGCACGCACGGAGTCGGCGCTGCGCCCAGGCCGGTACTTGCCGGTGAGGAAGCCCGATGCGAGCGAGAAGTACGGCAGCTCCTTCAGGCCGCCGCGTTCGATCACCGGCACGAGCTTGCGCTCGAGCTTGCGCTCGACCAGGTTCCAGTGATCTTGCGAGACCTCGAACCCGCGCAGGCTGTGCGTGCGCGCGAGCTCGAGCGCGGAGTGCAGTCGCTCCGGTGTGAAGTTCGAGGCCCCGACCGCGTGGACCTTGCCTTCGCGGATCAAGCGATCGAACGCGGCGACGTACTCGCTCTGTTCGACGTTCGGATCGTCCTCGTGCGCGAAATACAGATCGACGTGATCGGTGCGCAGCCGGCGCAGCGAGCCCTCGATCGCACTCGTGATGTTCGCGGCCGACAGTCCTCGCTGCTCCGGCCACTTCGCGACTTTCGTCGCGATCGCGACGCGGTCGCGCTGGCCATGCGCTGCGAGCCATTCACCGATCATCGTCTCGGACCCGCCGCCATCACCGCCGGGTGGATACGCGTCGGCCGTGTCGATCATGCGACCGCCGCGATCGACAAATGCGTCGAGAATCCGGAACCCTTCCGCGCGTTCGACGGTCCAGCCGAACACGTTACCGCCCAGGACGAAGCTTCCAAAATCGAGCTTGGTCATGTCGGCCCAGATTACCGCGGTCCGAGGAGGTCCCAGCGATTGCCGCACAGATCTAGAAACACGGCGACGCGTCCGTAGGTCTCGTCGCGACGAATGGATATGAACGACACACCCGCCGTGCCCATACGCTCGTAATGGGCCTCGAAATCGTCGACGCGGAGAAAGAATCCGACGCGGCCCGCGACCTGCGCACCGATCGCCGCGCGTTGGATCTCGTCGTCTGCGCGCGCGAGCAAGATCCCGGTCTGCGCACGCGGCGGTCGCACGACGACCCAACGCTTCGCGCGGCCATCGTTCGTGAGCGACGGTGAATCTTCGACGAGCTCGAAGCCCAGCACGCCGACGAAGAACGCGATCGCGGGGTCGTAGTCGGCGACGACGATCGTGACGAGCTCGAGCATGGTGCGGTTATAGTCCGGGGATGACACCGGACGCTCCGACCGGTAGTTGGATCGAGTCCGACGTGCCGTCGCGGCTCGACGCGCTCGGCTGGTCGCACTGGCACCGCCGGGTGATCCTCGCGCTCGGCATCACGTGGATCCTCGACGGTCTCGAGGCGAGCTTGATCTCGAACCTCGGGCCGACGATCGAAAAGACGACGAGCTGGACGAACGCCGAGGTCGGCGCCTCGAACACCGCGTACTTGATCGGCGAGGTCGCCGGCGCGCTCGTGTTCGGCCATCTCACCGATCGCCTCGGCCGCAAGAAGCTGTTCCTGGTCACGCTCGCGCTGTATCTCGTCGCGACCGCGCTATCGGGCGCCGCGCCCTGGTACGCGCTGTTCGTGCCGCTGCGGTTCTTCGCCGGCGCCGGCATCGGTGGCGAGTACTCCGCGATCAACTCGGCGATCGACGAGCTCGTGCCCGCGCGGATCCGTGGCCGCGTCGACCTCGCGATCAACGGCAGCTACTGGATCGGCGTCGGCTTCGGCGCGATCCTGACCGTCTCGTTCTTGCACGCGAGCTTCCTGCCCGAGCACATCGCGTGGCGCGCGACGTTCGGGCTCGGCGCGGTGCTCGGCGCCGCGATCCTGCTCGTCCGCCGCAACGTGCCGGAGAGCCCGCGCTGGTTGCTGATGCATGGCTACACCCAGGAGGCGTCCCGCACCGTCGGGAGGATCGAGGACGAGATTCGTGCGAGCGGGATCGCCGTCGCCGAGGGCATCGCGCCGATCCGTATCCGCGTGTCGGGGACGGTGTCGCTGCGCTACCTCGCCCACATGTTGGTGCGCGTGTTCCCGCGCCGCACCGTGCTCGGCGTTTCGCTCCTGCTCGCCCAGGCGTTCCTCTACAACTCGATCTTCTTCAGCTACGGGATGATCCTGACCAAGTTCCACGGCGTCGCCGCCGACGACGTGGGCTGGTTCATGCTGCCGTTCGCGGTCGGCAACTTCCTCGGCCCGGCGCTGCTCGGGCGCTACTTCGATCACTGGGGCCGGCGCGTGATGATTCCCGCGACGTACGCACTCTCGGGCGTCTTGCTCGTCGTGACCGGCGCACTGTTCTGGGCCGGCAAGCTCGATGCGACGACGCAAACGATCGCGTGGTCGGTCGTGTTCTTCTTCGCCTCGGCGGCGGCGAGCTCCGCGTACCTCACGGTGAGCGAGCTGTTTCCCGTCGAGATCCGCGGCATGGCGATCGCGACGTTCTTCGCGTTCGCGACACTCGTCGGCTCCGCGGCGCCGCTGTTGTTTGGACGGATCGTCGACGCCGGATCGCCGGCGCAACTGTTCGCGGGCTACGCGCTGTCGGCGGGCCTCATGATCGGCGCGGCGGTGATCGCGCGCTGGCTCGGCGTAGCGGCCGAGGGCAGGTCGCTAGAAGCGCTTGCGGCGAGTCATCATCACGACGACGCCGGCGCCGAATAACACGAGCGAGCTCCACGGCGGCGAATCACCGGGCGTCGTCGCGCAACCGCCGATCACCGCGTTGTCGGCATTGCCGCCGCCACCGCTACCGCCACCACCGCCACCCGCGCCGCAGTCGTTGTCCGTCGCGGTGGTGCACCCCTGCGGGCAACAGCCATCGCCGTCGTGACAGGCGGTGACGAGCTGGATCTGGCACTGCGCGGTGCAGGTCGCCGCGGTACCGACGAGCACGTTCGGTGCGCACGCATCGCCGCTATCCGCGCACGAGGTCGGGCACGACGCTACTGGATCGCAGGTCTCGCCTGGATCGAGCACGCTGTTCCCGCACGAGGCTGCTGCTGCGTACGAGATCGTGACGGTGTTGAAGCCGCCGTTGGCGAGGTTGCTCTGGACCGATGGATTGGGCCCCTTCACGAACGTGAACGTCCCCTCGTTCGTCGTGCCGCCATCGGAATCGGCGAGCTCCATACGGATCGTGTACGTGCCGTCGGGCACCACGACGTTCTGGCGGTTCTGGAGGTTCCACACCGCCTGGATCATCTGCGTGTGGTCGGGGCGCGTCGCACTCGTCACCGCGTCGGCGTCGTTCGCGCCGGCCTTCGCGGTCCACTGCAACAAGTACTGTTTGCGCTGCGCCGCCCACCGGCCGATCGTCTTGACGAACGTGCCACTACCGTCTTCGATCCAGACGGCAACCACGTTGCGCGGGGCGTATGGCCCCCCGGCCGGCGTCGTCGTGAACTTCGCCGTGACACCCTGGGCCTGGGCGGGCACTGCGAGCGCGCATGCGATCAACACCCCGATAACAACTCGCATGGATCCATCCTAAGGCCTCGTGGCGCCTACGAACTAACATGCTGCTAACAAGGTCTTCGAGGGTCGGCGCAGCAACATGAGAACGACACTTCGACAGGTTGCAGAGCATTCGATGTTGCATTGCACAAATTCGAGTTTCGACGCATGCTGTGCCGGCCCTCATGCTGTACCCGCTGCACGAGCTCCAACGCTTGTCTTCCGACGCAATATCCGCCTGGACCGAGCTGCTCCGCCACGCCCCGGTGCCGTGGGTCCGGGCCCAAGCCTCGTTGTTGCACCGCATCACGAAGGGGTATCCCAAGCCCGGGTTCGAGATCCCCGGCGTCGTCGAGAACGTGATCCTCACACGTCCGTTCTGCCGGCTCGTTCATTTTGCAGCGCCGCAAAAGCGCAGCGTCCCGCGCGTTCTCGTGATCGCTCCGCTGTCCGGACACCACGCCTCGCTCGTCCGCGACACCGTCGCGACCCTGCTCCAGGCCCACGACGTCTACGTCACCGACTGGCTCGACGCGCGAGACGTCCCGCTCACCGCCGGCACGTTCTCGCTCGATGCGTACGTCACCGAGCTCCGCGGCTTCATCCAGCATCTCGGCGCGGCGCAGCTCCACGTCGTCGCCGTGTGCCAGCCGACCGTGCCGGCGCTCGCTGCGATCTCGCTCGATGCCGCGGCGGGCGCGCCCGCGCCGCGCTCGCTCGTCTTGATGGGCGGGCCGGTCGACGCGCGCCGTAACCCGACCGTCGTCGACAAGCTCGCGACCGATCATCCACTCGCCTGGTTCGAGCAGCAGATGATCCATCGCGTCCCCGAGCGCTACGCCGGTGCCGGCCGGCGCGTGTATCCCGGCTTCTTGCAGCTGTCCGCGTTCGTCATGATGAACCCCGACAAGCACGTGCAGGCGTACTGGCAGTACTGGCTCGCGCGCCTGCGCGGTGACGATGCCGCGGCCGCGCTGCACGAGAAGTTCTACGACGAGTACAACGCGGTGCTCGACATGGACGCGAGCTACTACCTCGACACGGTGCGCATCGTGTTCCAGGAGTTCGCACTCGCGCGCGGCACGTGGCGGGTCGGTGGCGAGCTCGTCGATCCGAGCAAGATCACCGCGACACCGATCTTCACGATCGAAGGCGAACTGGACGACATCTCGGGGCTCGGCCAGACCGCGGCGGCGCTCGAGCTCGCTGCCAACGCGCCCGTGAAGCGCGAGCTCGTCGCCGCGGGCTGCGGTCACTACGGTTTGTTCTCGGGATCGCGCTGGCGCGAGGCGATCTATCCCGAGGTCCGCAGCTTCATTGGAGAGTGCTCGTGAGCCTGACGAACAAGACTGCATTGGTCACCGGTTCGACGAGTGGCATCGGCCTCGGCATCGCGATCGCGCTCGCCGAGCAAGGCGCGAACATCATCCTCAACGGGTTCGGCGATACCGAGCCTGCGCGTTCTGCGATCGGCCGCACCGGCGTGCGCGTCGGCTATCACGGCGCGGATCTGTCGCGCGCGGCCGAGATCATCGCGATGATGCAGTACGCGGACGCCGAGTTCGGTGGCGTCGACGTGCTCGTCAACAACGCCGGCATCCAGCACGTGGCGAACCTCGACGAGTTCCCGGCCGATCGCTGGGACGCGGTGCTCGCGATCAACTTGTCGGCGGCGTTTCACACGACGCGGCTCGCACTCGCTCACATGCGCGCGGTCAACTGGGGCCGGATCCTCAACATCGCGTCGGTCCATGGCCAGGTCGCGTCGGTCGGCAAGGCCGCGTACGTCGCGGCGAAGCACGGCCTTCTCGGGCTGACGAAGGTGACCGCGCTCGAGACCGCGCGCACGAACATCACGTGCAATGCGCTGTGCCCGGGTTGGGTCCACACACCCCTCGTCCAGCGCCAGGTCGATGCGCGCGCCGATCGCGACGGCGTCAGCGAGCCCGAGGCGCGCCAGGCATTGCTGCTCGAGAAGCAGCCGTCGGGCGAGTTCGTGACGACCGAGCAGCTCGGCGCAGCAGCCGTGTTTCTGTGCAGCGCGGCCGCGAGTCAGGTCCGCGGCGCGGCGTGGAACATCGACGGCGGCTGGGCTGCCCAGTGATCACGGCCAGTGGGGCCGGGCGTCGTGCCGGTCGTGGACCATCAGCATGAACGCGTAGACCCGGGCGACGTCCTTGAGCTTGTCGAACCGGCCGGACTTCCCGCCGTGGCCCGCGGCCATGTCGACATCCATCGCGATCAGGTTCGTATCCGTCTTCAGCGCGCGGAGCTTCGCGACCCACTTGGTCGGCTCGTAGTACTGGACCTGGCTGTCCCACAAACCGGTGCGGACGTAGATCGACGGATACGCCTGCGCCTTGACGTTGTCGTACGGCGAGTACGCCAGCATGTAGTCGTACGCGGCCTTCTGCTTGGGATTGCCCCATTCGTCGAACTCGTTCGTGGTGAGCGGGATCGATTCGTCGAGCATCGTCGTCACGACATCGACGAACGGCACCTCTGCGGCGACCCCGCGAAATAGATCCGGCCGCATGTTGAGGATCGCACCCATCAACAGTCCGCCCGCGCTGCCGCCGTGCGCGAACACTTGATCGCGCGCGCCGTACTTCGCCTTCACGAGATATTCGGTCGCGGCGATGAAGTCCGTGAACGTGTTCCGCTTGTCCATCAGCTTGCCGTCCTCGTACCAACCACGTCCCATCTCCTGGCCACCGCGGATGTGCGCGATCGCGACGACCCAGCCCCGATCGAGGAGCGATAACCGCGACGCCGAGAACGTCGGCTCCGTCGACACTCCATAGGAGCCGTAGCCATAGACGTAGAGCGGCGCGCTGCCGTCGCGTTTGGTCGTCTTGCGATACACGACCGAGATCGGGATCTGGCTGCCGTCGGACGCCGGCGCGTGGAGGTACTCGGTCGCGTAGAGCGCGGCGTCGTACTTCGGCACCGGTTGCTGCTTGAGAAGCGTCTTCTTGCGGCTCGCGACGTCGAGCTCGAACGTCGACGCCGGCGTCACGAGCGACTGGTACCCGAAGCGCAGCTTCGTCGCCGTGGGATCCGGGGTGTCGATCGCATACGCGACCGACGGCGTCTCGGGCATGTCGATATAGAACGGTGCGCCGGCGGCGAGCACGAGCACCTTGGATAACCCGCCGGTGCGCACGGTCGCGGCGAGGAAGTGGGTCGATACCACGACATCCTCGACGAGTTGATCTGGCCGCGCCGCGACCACGTCGTGCCACTGCGAGCGGTCGCGCTCCTTGCCATCCTCGACCTGGATGACACGAAAATTCTTCGCATCGGCGTTCGTCCGGATCACGAACCGATTCGAGATGTGATCGAGGTCGTAGAGCACGTCCTTGGTGCGGGGGAGCACGACCCGCACAGGTGCGTCTGGATGATCCGCGTCGACCAGACGGACCTCGCTGTTCGTCGTCGCTCCCATCGCGATCTGGATGTAGCGCCGCGACTTCGTCGCTTGCGTCGACACGTAGTACGAGGGATCCGTCTCGCGATAGACCTCGACATCACTCGGCGCGCCGAGCACGTGGCGCATCACGCGATCCTCGCGCAGCGTCGCCGCATCCTTGCCGGTGTAGAGCAGCGTGCGGTTGTCGTTCGCCCACTGGAACGTCGTCGCGACATTCGCCGCGGTATCGGCGAGTACCTTGCCGGTGGTCAGATCCTTGATGTGGAGCACGAACTGGCGCCGCCCGACGATGTCGTCGACCCACGCGACGTAGTGGCCGTCGTGCGACATGTGCCAGCTCGCGAGCAGGTAGAACGCATGACCGCGAGCGAGCTCGTTGCCATCGAGCATGACTTGCTCGGCCTCGTTGCCGTGGCGCCGCATCACGACCGGCTGCTCCTGGCCGGGCGCGAACTTCGTGTACGTGAGATAGCCGTCGTCGAGTACCGGCACGCTCGTGTCGTCCTCTTTGATGTGCGACCGCATCTCCGCGAGGAGCTCGTCCTGCAGCTTCGCGACCGGGGCGAACCGAGTTGCCGCGTAGTCGTTCTCGGCCGCGAGGTACGCGAGCATCGCCGGATCCTTGCGCGTGTCGTCGCGCAGCCAGTAGTACGGATCCTCGCGATCGCCATTCGGCGAAGCGATCTGATGCGGGCGCCGCTCCGCGGTCGGTGGACTATCCGCCTCCGCGGGTTTCACCGCGGTCGGCGCGACGATGGAACTACCGCATGCAGCTACAGCGACAACGACGACCAGCGCCCTGAGCATGGAGCGGTCGTACCACGGTCGACCGCGCGTTAGCGACCGGCGGTCTTCTGCCAGGCCGGACGCTCGCTGACCCGGTTCCACCACGCCGAGAAGTGCGTGTGCTTCGCCAGCGTCGCCTTCGCACCCGACATCATCGCGTACTCGATGTACGGCGCGAATGCGACCTCGGCGATCGAGAGCTGATCGCCCGCGAGCCAGGTGTGCTTCGCGAGGTGCTTGTCGAGGACGCCGGCGGTGAAGTCGAGCGCGGCCGTTGCCTTGTCGAGCTCCTCTTGCGGCTGCGCGCGCTTGAACACGTCATTGTAGATCCACGTCATCGCCGGCCCGTAGAAGTACGACGTCTCGACACTGATCCATTGCTCCATCAAGCCGTGCTGCTGCGGATCCTTCGGTGTCAGCTTGCCGCCGGCCTTGAGGTCGACGTAACGCGCCATCGCGCGCGACTCGAACAGCTCGAAGCCATTGTCCTCGAGCGCGGGGAGCTTGCCCCACGGCTGGCGCGCCAGATGCGCCGCGGCCTTGTGCTCGCCCTTCGCGAAGTCGACGGTGGTGAGCTCGTACGGCGTGTTCGTCTCGTGCAGCGTGAACAGCACCTTGCGCGTGCAGGTGCTCATCGGGTGACCGAAGAGTTTGATCATGGGTCGCATCTCACCATGTATCGATGAACCGACGCTCTCGCTCCGGAGGCAAAACAGTTTGCATCCCGCGCACCAGCCACGCACGGGTATCCGCGGGGTCGATCACCCCGTCGAGCTCGAGGTACGACGCCATGCTGATCGCCTTGCCGCGCTCGTACGCGACCGCGACCGCTTCGGCGACCATCGCGTCGCGCGCAGCGTCGTCGGCCAGTGCCTCGAGCTGCTTCTTCAGCGACAGCCGCACCGCGCCCTCGAGGCCCATCGCGCCGAACTCGCCGGTAGGCCAGCTGATCGTGAAAGCGCCGGCGTGGAAGTGGCCACCCGCCATCGCTTGCGCACCGAGCCCGTAGCCGCGGCGCAACACGATCGTGAAGAACGGCACGCGGAGGCGCGCCGCGATCGCGAACAGCCGCGACGCGTGGCGGACGAGGCCGGTGGCTTCGGCTTTCGGCCCGACCATGAAGCCCGGCGTGTCGCAGAGCGAGATCACCGGCAAGCCGAACGCGTCGCACAGCTGGAGAAACCGCGCGAGCTTGTCGGATGCATCGGAGTCGATCGCACCGCCGTTGTGCTGCGAGCTGTTCGCGATCATGCCGACCGCGCGGCCTTCGATCCGCGCGAGCGCGGTGACCGCGGCGAGCCCGAAATCACGGCGGAGCTCGAGCACCGAGCCGGTATCCGCGATCGCCTCGACGAGCGGCCGGATCTTGAACGCGCGGCGCCGCTCCGGCGGGATGATCGTGCGAAGCGCGACTTGATTTACGCACGTCCACGCGGCCGGCACTGCGCTGAAGAACGCGAGGTACTGCTTCGCGACCGCCACCGCCGCGGCTTCATCCGCGACGCGAACGTCGACGACGCCGCTCTTGGTCTGCATCTCGATCGGCCCGACTTCTTCCGGCGAGAACGTGCCGAGCCCGCCGCCCTCGATCATCGCGGGGCCGCCCATGCCGATCGAGCTGTTGTCGGTCGCGATCACGACGTCGCACAGACCTAGTAACGCGGCGTTGCCCGCGAAGCACCTCCCCGACACGATGCCGATCAACGGCGCGAGGCCGTTCAATGCCGCGAACGCGCGAAAGCTCGTCGTGTCGAGGCCGGCGACGAGCGGCATGTCGGTATCGTTCGGCCGGCCACCGCCGCCTTCGGCGAACAGCACGACCGGCAGGCGATGCTCGGCGGCGAGCGCGAGCATGCGATCGAGCTTCTTGTGGCCCATGCCGCCCTGCGTGCCGGCGAACACCGTGTAGTCGTAGATCAGCACCATCACGCGTGCTCCGCCGATCGTCGCGGTGCCGGCGATCAGGCCATCGGCCGGGCTCGCCTTGATCAAGTCCGCCGGGGCGAGGCGCGCGCGCTGCGCGGCGAGTGCGAGGCCCCCATATTCGGAGAAGCTGCCCGGATCGACGAGATCGTCGAGGTTCTCGCGCGCCGTGCGCTGCTTCGTCTTGCGGCGGCGCGCGACGGCGTCGGGCCGATCAGCATCGAGCGTGGCCGCGATGCGAGCGCGCAACTCGGTGAGCTCGGGCCTGTCGGGAGGAGCGCCAGGAGAGTCTGTGGGCACGGGCGGAGGATAACGGCTGTGTCGACACACGTGTCGACACGCACGCGTGTCACTGCGAGGCAACTCCGCGTGGACACGAGTGTTCGACGACGAAAAGGCGTGGCATGGCCGCTGCGAACTTCGTCGACGCGGCGACGCTCGAGGGATCGTAGGTCGCGAACACCGCGCGCGCTCGCTCGTGCAGTGCCGGCGGCATGCGCTGGATCAACGGGAACAACGCTTCGATGCCCTCGGTGACCGTGCGCTTGCCGAGCGCATCGATCGCCGCCATCGCCTCGGCTTGTGCAGGCAGGAGGCCGAGCTCCGCGCCGCCGAACGCCGGATGGGCGACGACGAGCTTGTCGACCAACGCTGGATGGCGCAGCGCCGTTGCGACCGCGACGCCCGAACCGAACGAGATGCCGCCGACGATCGCGCGGGTGACGCCGAGATGCGCCGCGAGCGCCGCGACGTCATCGGCCAGGCGCTCCCAGGTCAGCGGACCGGGATCGTGGGACTTCCCGCTGCCGCGAAGATCAGGCGTGATCAGCCGCGCCGGGATGCCCGACGCCCACAGGCGTACCGACTGCTGATTCGCGAGCCCGCCGTGGATGAAGATCAGCGGTTTGTCGTCGCCGCTCTCGGTCGCGAACAACGACGCACCTGCGGCCTCGAACCTGAATTCCTTCATGGGCACGCTTAGACTTAACGCATGCGCGAGAGCTACGTGTGCCCGAAATGCCATCACAACCGGATTCTCCAGATCGCTGCCGTGCCCGACGCCGACGGTGACAACGGCACGACGAATCTCCACATCGCGGTGACCTTCGCGGGCAGGGGATGGCTCGCTCTATACCGACTCGCCGGCCACGATCCCGATCGATGGGCGCTACGTCAAAGAGCTCGTCGGTCCGGAGCCCGAAGGCCCGTATCGCTGAGTACAATGCGCGGGTAGTGGCGAACCTCTCGCGCCCGTCGGCGCACGCGTTGTTGCAGGGCATCGTGCTGTTGTGGGGCTGCACCGCGATCCTCGGCCACCAGATCTCGATCCAGGCCGTTCCGCTCGTCTGGTACCGCCTCGTCATCGTCGTCGCGGTGCTCGCGGTGTTCGTGCCGCTGCGCGGTCATTCCCTCCGAGTGCCGCGAGCGGCAGCCGTGCGTTACGCCGGCGTTGGTGCGATCGTCGGCATCCACTGGCTGTGCTTCTACGGCGCGATCAAGGTCGCCGGGATCGCGACCGCGGTGCTCACCCTGTCGACGATGGCGTTCTTCACGGCGTTCATCGAGCCGATCGCGTTTCGCCGCCGGATCGATCGCGGCGAGCTCGCGATCGGTGCGCTGGTCGTCGTCGGCGTCGCGCTACTCGTCCAGATCGAGCTCCATCCCACGCCGCTCGGACTCGCTCTCGGGCTCGGCTCGGCATTGTTCGCGTCGACGTTTGGGGTGATGAACGGCAAGCTCGCGCATCACGAGCTTCCAGAGCGGCTGATGCTCTACGAAGCGGCCGCCGCATTCGTCGTCGTCAGCCTGTGCTTCGTCGCCGTCCCGTCGCAGCTCGTCACCCCATCGCGCGCGGATTTCGGCTGGCTCGTCGTCCTCGGCGTGATGTGCACCGTCGTCCCGCAGGTGCTCGTCCTCCACGTCCTGCGCACGCTGTCGCCGTTCACGGTCGCGGTCACGACGAACCTCGAGCCGGTCTACGCACTGATCCTCGCCGCGTTCCTGTTTCCCAGCGACGAGCCGCCCGGCCTGCGCTTCTACCTCGGCGCGGCGGTGCTGCTCGGGCTCGTCATCGCGAACGGCATCCGCAAGGCGAGACCTACTTCAGCATCGCCCGCACTCGAGACAACAATACCTCCGGGGTGAGCGGCTTCTGGATCAGAGCCACATCGGGGTCGAGCACGCCGTGGTGGCCGAGCTTGTCGTCGGTGTAGCCCGACATGTAGAGCACGCGCATGTCGGGGCGGATGGTAGCGAAGCGCCCCGCGAGCTGGCGGCCGCTCATCTTCGGCATGATCACGTCGCTGAGCAGCAGGTGAATGTCGCCGGTAACGCCGGCCGCGATCGCGAGTGCGTGCTCGCCGTCATCGGCGTCGACGACCTCGTAACCACCGCCACGCAACACGTCGCAGATCAGCGTGCGGACCTCGACCTCGTCCTCGACGACGAGGATCCGGAACTTGCCGCCGACGTGCGTGATCGTGCGCGGCATCGAGATCAGTTGTGGTTCGATGGTGTTCACGATCGCGGGCAGGTAGACCCGAAACGTCGTGCCCTGGCCGAGCTCGCTATCGACCGTGAGATGGCCACCGGACTGCTGGACGATGCCCATCACCGTCGACAACCCGAGGCCGGTGCCCTTGCCGAGATCCTTCGTCGTGAAGAACGGCTCGAACAAGTGCGCCTTCGCCGCGTCGTCGATCCCACTGCCGGTATCGGTGATCGCGAGCGTGTTGTAGGTGCCGGCGTCGAGCCCGAGCGCATGGCTGCTCTCCGAGAGCGAACAGTGCGAGGTCTCGAGCGTGAGCATGCCGCCGCCGCGCATCGCATCGCGCGCGTTGACGACCAGGTTCATCACGACCTGCTCGACCTGACCGGCATCGACCATCACGGCGTCGCGATCCGGCGGCGTGATGATCCGTAGCTCGATGTCCTCGCCGATCAGCCGGCGGATCATGCTCTCCATCGCGCGCACGGTGCGACCGAGCTCGAGCGGCTTCGGCTCGAGGACCTGGCGGCGGCTGAACGCGAGCAGCTGCTTTGTAAGGTCGGCCGCGCGCTGCGCTGCACGATCGATCTGCTCGACATCGCGGGCGCTGCGGCTGTCCCGCGGCAGGCCCTTCTGGAGGATCGCGCAGTAGCTGAGGATCACCGTCAGGAGGTTGTTGAAGTCGTGGGCGACGCCGCCGGCGAGCCGACCGAGCGCTTCCATCTTGTGAGCCTGGCGTAATTCCGCCTCGAGCCGCTTGGTCTCGCGCAGGTCGTGCTGCACCGTCGCGAACCCGAACGGCGTACCGGTCGCGTCGCGCAACAGGAACGAGGTGACCTGGGTCGCGATGATCTCGCCGGTCTCCTGGTGGCGCAGCACGCCTTCGCCCTGCCAGCTACCGTTGTCGCGGATCGTCTCCGAGCGGGACAGGCCCCCGCTCGTATGGAAATCGGCGAGCGTCATCTCGCGCACGTCATAGTCGGAGGGAATGCCGACGAGCGCGCGACCGGCGGCATTGACGAACAGGACGCGGCCTTCGAAATCCGCCATCGCGATCATGTCGGTGCTGTTCTCGATCAACGCGACGAACGTCTTCGCCTGCTCCTCGGCGACGGCGCGCTGCGCGAGCTCGCGCTGGAGCGATTCGAACAGCTTCGCATTCGCGATCGCCATCGCGGCGTGCTCGCTGAGCATGCGGGCGAACGCGAGATCGTATTCGCCGAATTCGGGCGTGCCCGGCTCGAACCGGAACAACGAGACCGCGCCGATCGTGCGGCCGCGGACATCGAGCGGCACCGACAAGAAGCTGTGAATGCCGAGCGTGCGCACGGCGTGTGCGAACGCGGGCTCCGCGCGCGCCGCGAGCTCGACCGGATCGATCGTCGGGATCAATACCGGCTTGCCGGTCGCGAGCACGCGTGCCGCGTGGCCGGTCGCAGTTCGACCCGTATCGTCGGCGAGGGCTGCTAGCAACAACGCGATCACGCTCGGATCCCGCGCCCATGCAGCATTTGGCTGCACCCACGTACCGTCGTCACGTGCGAGCGAGACCACGCACGCGTCGCCGATCAGCTCTGTCAGCTTGCGTGCGACGGTGCCGACCAAGCCGGCGTAATCGGTCGTGACTTCCGCGAACGCGTGGAACGCTTCCGACAACGCCAATAACCGCTCGTTCGAAGGATCCACCCTACCGCTGATGATCTACGATCACGGGATGCCACGCTACATCGTCGTCCATCACTCGCCGGGGGTGACGCCCGAGGACTTTCAGAACAGCGTGCCTGCGGTCCTGGAGGGCAAGTACGCGACGTTCGTCCAGTGCTACGCGAACATGGTCGATGGCCTGATTGTAAATCTCTACGATGGCGAGAACGAGCAGGCCGTCGCGCGCGAGCTGGAGCGGATCGGTTTTCCCTTCGACGAGATCAAGGAACAACAGTTCGCGGCGAGCTTCGCGGATCTGAAGAAAATGGTCGGTGGATGACCACCTGGTTCGGCAAGCAGGCGACGAAGCGCCCGCTGAAGGTGAACGTGTTCGCGCACATGATGGCCCATCAGGGGATGTTGGAGCAGCTGCCGCTGTTCCCCTACCTCGGCCCTGGTGACATCGTTCCCACGGGTGCGCTCTCGCTCACGTTGCCCGAGACGCCGCGCGTCCACTTCTACCACTACAACGACATTCCCGAGGTCATCCTGTGCATGGCGAGCGAGGGCGGGTTGCTCGCGACCGGCCAGCTCTATCTCCAGCAGGGCACTCACGGCGTGACCACGTTCATCCGCCAGGCCGCGGGCGACGAGGGCAAGCACTACCAGATCTCGTTGATCATCATCCGCATGAAGGACCATGCGCCGCAGAACGAAGCGTTCGTCCTGCGCTGCCCGACGTGTAACGAGGTCGCGTTTCGCATGGACCGCGACGTCTGGGCCGGCCCGCCGCACGAGCACTACCCCGAGCTCGCGAACATTCGCTTCTACGCCGATGCCGTCGACGAATACAATCGCGAGGCGCGAACGTGCCCGAACGGCCACGCGCAGCCCGTGTTCCCGAGCGAGCTCATGGGCTGGCGGCGCTACGTCCAGTACGTCGAGCTCGCAAATCGCGCGCGCAGCGATATCGAAAAGGCGTGGCGATGGGAGGGATCGAGGTGATCGAGCGCAAGAAGACGCTCAACGTGTTCAAGGACGCACGCGACGCGTGGGGCTCGTACGACGATTATCCCGTCGGCCAGCCCGGCACCGATCCGATGCCGCATCTGTCGCGCAATCGCTGCGCCCAGCCGTTCTTCCTCGTCAGCGAAGCGGATCAAGTCGTGATCCAGATGGCGGGGCGCGGCCGGATCGAGCTGCACGGCCATCCGGCGATGACGCTCGAGCCCGGTGACACCGTTTACGTGCCGGCGTGCGTGCCGAGCCGGTTGGTTCCCGAGGGTGAAAACGTCCAGATCCGGTTGAAGGCCGAGCCCGCAGTGCGCGAGGCCGTCGCGTGGTTTTGCACGTGTGGCGAGCTCGTGGATTCGATCGACGTCGCGCCCGGCATCGTCCAGGCCGCGTATCTCGCGGCGGTCCAGACGTTCAACGCGAGCGCGCGAACGTGCGCGAGTTGCGGTGCGGTGCATCCGCCGGCCGAGCTCGGCGACACCGCGTGGGATCAAGTCGCAGCGGCACTGCGCTAGGGCGTGTGTCAGCGTAAAGGCGTGCGTATCGCGTTGTGGGTCGTCGCCGCTGTCGGGTGTCAGCAAGAGCTGCCGCCACCTCCGGTGACGCCGGTGCCCCAGCCGGTACGCGTGGCGGGACCGCCGTTCGTGCTGCACGATCTGCTCGTCGCCGAGAATGGCGCGGTCATAGAGCACCTGCCGGGGTTCGCGCAAGACGACGTCGCGGTCCCGAGCGGGCCACATCGGTTCACGGCGCGCGACCTGACCGTCGATACGGAGACGGCGCTCGTGATCAAGTCGGCGCCGCCGATCGCGTTCGACGATCACCATCTGGTGCGGCGCGAAGTGGATGGCCGCGCGCGCTGGACGCAAGCTCTCGAAGGTGTGCGATCGGTCCGTCCGCCGGACGTCGCGGTCGGTGGCGGGCGCGCACTCGCGACGATCGACAACCAGCTGCATGCGTTCGACGATGCGACCGGTAAAGCGTTATGGAGCGCCAACGTCTCCGGTGATCGCCTGCTCGTCGCCGGCGACACCGCGTACTCGGTGATGTGTGGCACCGCCACCGACCATTGGTTGATCGGTACCAGTCTCGCCGACGGCAAGGAACGGTTCCGCAGCGAGCTCGCGATCGGCTGCGATCCGGAAGTCCAGGTCGTCAACAAGCTCGTGATCGTCACGGATAGTGGTCACCACCAGACGCGGATCTTCGATCTCGCGGGACACCAGCTCGCGCGGCTCGCAGAAGTCGCCGATGGCGATGCGCTCGCGCTCGGGACAACCACCATCCTCGTCAGCGATCTGCGCGTGGTCGCGCTCGGTCCCGATGCGAACGTGCTCTGGCAGCGCGAGCATCCAGACAACACGTTCGTCGCGGGCAACGCGCTCGCCGAGCTACCGGGCGGCGATCTCGTGCTCGCGAACTACGGTGCGATCAGCGACAGCGGTGTCGACCTCGTGCGCCTCCGCCGCGATGGCAGTGAAGTCTGGCACTCGTGTGCGGCACCGCTCGGCGTCGGTCACTCAGAGTACGAACACTTCGCGTACATCGAGGTCCGGGGCGATGCGCTCTTCGTCGCGAGCGAGGGCTCGTTTGGAGCGTTCCTCGAGCAGCTCGCGGTACGTACCGGCGAGCGCGAGATACGCTGCGTCTACGATGCGGAGCAGCGCGTAGCGAACGCCTGCGCACCGATCCGTAAGCCGTGTCGCTAAAGCGGGCGCGGCTTGAACACGAGGTGGCGCATCGCATTCGATGGGTCGCTCGCCTCGATCGGAAAGTACAAGTCCTCGTCGGGCTCGTACACGAGGTGGAAGCAGGTGAAGCTCACGGTGTGCTCGCGCGGAATCCGCTTCGCACGCCGTGCGACGAGCCTGACGGGTTGATGAAACTGCCGAGTCATACGGGATGTAAGAGCAACCGGCGGGCCACATGATAAATGCCCGAATTCGGGTTCCGCTCCCGGGCGCCTGGTGACACACCTGCAGTTGTTGCGACAGGTCTCGCCAAATCGGCAGCGCGATGTTCGTGCGAAAACCCCGTACGGGCGCGTTGAATCGGGTGATCTGCCGCGCTACGGCGTGGCATGCGTTTGGTGCTCGTTAGCCTGCTGCTCGCGTCGACCGCGTTCGCAGAACCGCCGCGCCGTCGCGTTCATATCGATCATCTCGACCCGGCAAAGGTCGGCCAGTTCGAGCAAGCACGCAAAGATTGGGTCGCATGGATCGCCGCGATCACGTCGCGGATCCATGGGGCGGCACGATCTTGCCTCGACGCGAAGCCCACCGGCACCCTCGATCCGAAACCGCAGAAGCTCTACAACGATCGCTCCGACGCCGCGCTCGTGCCGCCGCATCACAGCGAGATCTGGGCACGCGAGCCCGAGCTCGATCACGCCGCGATCGAGCCCGCGGGCTTCGGCACGATCACGTACGAGGACATCGAGCTCGACGAGACGTACGAGAAGGCGTGGGGCGAGATCGAGAAGGAGCTCGTCGCCGCGAAGTATCCGGTCGCGCGCGTCGCGTTCTTCAGTCAGTACGGCAGCGGCAAGCTGGTCTCGCTGTGGCTCGCGCCGACAAAGGCCGCGTTTGCCGCGGCGCCGACGATCGATCAAGTGCTGACGAAACGCCTCGGCAAGGCGAAGGCCGACGCGTTGCTCGCGCGCCGGCCCGGTGCGGTGGTCGACCGCCAGGACAAGGATCTCGTCGTGCGCGCGGACCTCAGCAATTAGCGACGGTTGCGCGATTTCGTAGATCGCCTGCGACCAAATGGCCGGGTTACGCTGTCCTGCGGGTGTCGATGGGCGAGCAAGAGCAGCAGTTGTGGCGGTTGCTCGAGCCTGTCTATCCGCAGGTGGTCGCCTTCGCGCGTCACCTGTCGCGGTCGCGCAGCGATGGCGACGATCTGTTTCAAGAGGCGGTGGTCCGTGCGATGGCGAAGCTACGCGACCTCCGCGACGAGGCGGCGTTCAAGGCGTGGATGTACCGGATCGTGATCACGGTCCACCGCAATCGCTGTCGCCGCGCGTTCTGGTTGCGTTTCATCCAGCTCGGCGGACAGAGCGAGAGCGGCGAGGATGCGCACGTCTCCGGCGATTATCGCGTCGCCGAGTGGTCGCCAGATGCTGCGGAGGCCTCACGCAGGATCCGCGACGCGCTCGCGTCACTGCCGGCGGTCCAGCGCGAGGCGATCGTGCTCTTCGAGATCGAGGGCTGGCGCGTCGAGGAGATCGCAACTCTCCACGGCATCTCGGTCTCGACGGTGAAGTCGCGACTCGCGCGCGGTCGAGCGCGCTTGCGCGAGCACTACGAGGCCGCCGGCGCCACCCAGGGAATCCCAACTCTTGTCTCGGGAGATACACGATGATCGACAAGCTGATCGCTTCGGATCTCGCTGCGCTCGCGCGCGACGACCACCAACGCATTCCGGTATTCACGGTGCCGGCGCCGCGAGCGGCCCAGCCCATCCTGACGTGGGCGCTCGTCGGTGCAGCAGCGCCCATGATCACGATGCTGGCCGCCGGCGTCGCGTTGATGGCGCTCGATGTCGCACCGTTCGGACATTACGAGCCGTTCGTCGCGCCACTGACGGTCGCGATCGCGAGCTTCGTAGGTCTCGCGCTGCTGTCTCGCCCCGTCACGCTGGACGTGCGGCTGCGCGGGCAGCTGACCTATCTGTTCGCGGGCGCTGCGCTGTTGATCGGGACGGTCGCTTGCTTCTTCGCGAACTGGCCGAGCTCCGATGCGATGTACGTCGTGACGACCGACGACTCGTTGTACATGAGCACGTGGATCGGCGGACATGGGTCCTGGGTGAATGTCGGGTTCATCATGATCGCGGCGACGCTCGTGGTCCTGGTGGCGCGAAGGATCGCGGCGCGGCTGAATCCTGCGGGCTGGGCCAACCGTCCGTTGCTCGATGCGTGGAGCACGGGCGCCATGATCGTCGGCGTCCTCGTGATCGTGATCTGGACGAATGCACTCTTCTTCCAGCAGCGCTATTGGCCACTCGTCCACTGGAGGATGCCGGATCCCTACCTGCGCAACTACATCGTCGGTCACGTCAAGGCCGAGATGTGGTTCGCACTGACGTTCCGCCCGTGGTCGGACAGCATGATCTCGACCGAGCAGTGGGATGTCGGTGCGGCGGGTGTCGGGATCCTCGGCGTTGCCATCGTCACCGCGCTCGCGATCACTCGCGAGGGCCGATCGCGCCGGTCGCTCTGGCTGCGCTTCATGGAGATGCCACTCCTCGTTCCACTGTTCGTCACCTTCGGGACGGCGAACCTCGTTCGCGCCACTGTCGCCGATGGCCCTGACGAGGCCGCTAGGCCGTTCGCGTGGGCCGTCGTCGGCGTGATGCTCGCGTTCACTTCGATGATCCTGCGCCGCCGCCGCCGTCGCGAAGCGCTAAGCTGACGGCATGGCCGAGCCCCACATCGCTCCCGATCGCATTCACGAGCTGTTCCGCCGTCAACAAGCGAACCGCGCCGCGATCAAGCGGACGACAGCCGTCGAACGTATCGGCAAGCTCGAGCGACTGCGCGAGGCGATCACGTCGCGCGAACCGAAGATCCGCGAAGCGATGGCGAAGGACTTTCGCAAGTCGCCGGTCGAGGTCGACATCACTGAAGTGTTCCCGGTGCTCGTCGAGATCAAAGACGCGATCAAGCACCTCGCGCGCTGGATGCGGCCGCAGCGGATCGAGACGCCGATGTCGCTGTTCGGCACGCACAGTGAAGTGATGTACGAGCCGAAGGGCGTCGTCCTGATCATCGGGCCGTGGAACTACCCGTTCCAGCTCGTGATCGCGCCGTTGATCGCGGCAGTCGCCGCCGGCAACTGCGTGATCGTCAAGCCGTCGGAGCTGACCGTACACACGTCGAAGTTACTCGTCGAGCTGATCGGCGAGGTTTTCAAGGAAGACGAAGTGGCCGTCGTCGAGGGCGATGCGGTCGAGACCCAAAAACTCCTCGCGCTGCCGTTCGAGCACTTCTTCTTCACCGGCTCGACGCGGGTCGGCCGGATCGTCGCGGAGGCGGCGGCGAAGCATCTCGCGTCGACGACGCTCGAGCTCGGTGGCAAGTCGCCGGCGATCGTCGATGATTCGGCGGATCTCGATCTCACCGCGAAGCGCCTGGTCTGGGGCAAGTTCGTCAACGGCGGTCAGACCTGCATCGCGCCGGACTACGTGATGGTGTCGGAGGGCCGCGAGAAGCCGCTCGTCGACGCGCTGAAGAGTGCGATCACGGACCTCTACGGCGCGAGCGAAGCGGACCGCAAGAAGTCGGCGGACTTCTGCCGGATCATCAACGACCGCAACTTCGATCGTCTCAAGGGGATGCTCGACGCGACTGTGAAGGCCGGTGCGACGGTCGAGGTCGGCGGCGAAACCGATGCGAGCGAGCGCTACATCGCACCGACGGTGCTCACCCAGGTGAAGCCGGACTCGGCGGTGATGGCCGAGGAGATCTTCGGACCGATCTTGCCGGTGCTCACGTTCAAGTCACTCGACGAGGTCGCCCCGTTCATCACCGCGCGCGACAAGCCGCTCGCCCTGTACATGTTCGGCAACGACGAGCGCCGGATCGACGACGTGATCGCGGCGACGACCGCCGGCGGCACGTGCATCAACAACACGCTGATCCACTTCGCGAA
>JBDUAS010000551.1:0-2642 GCA_040004535.1 Deltaproteobacteria bacterium | reverse complement strand
CTCGAGTGGGTCCAGCGGTTCAAGGACAAGGATCGCGGCGCGAAGTTCTTCGACGCCGCGCTGCGCGCGAACACGAGCAACGGCGAAGCGCCGATGCGCTCGGTGGTCGCGGCGTTCTCGCTGCTCCGCCAGGTTCAGGGCGACAAGGGCGAGTGGCAGCAGCTGCTCGATCTCGCCGATGCTGTGATCGCGAAGAGTGGAGACGCCGAGGACAAGCTGTTCGTCGCGATCCAAGCGGGTCACATCGCGTTCGACAAGCTCAACGACGTCGACCGCGCGAAGCGTTACTTCTCGGTCGCCGCGTCGATCGAGAAGGACAACCCGAGCGTCCAGGACTTCGCGTCGATCGCGGGTCCGCTCGATGACGTCTCGCTCGCGTCGGGCTCGTTGCCGGCGATGCCGGTCGTCAACCCTCGCGACACGATCCCCGAACAAGAGGCCCAAGCTCCGTCCGGAAAGAAGTCGAAGAAGGAGCGCAAGGCCGAGGAAGCGGCGGCGAAGGCAGAAGCCGAAGCTGCGGCGAAGGCTGCTGATGAAGCGGCCGCGCAAGCGAAGGCCGACGCAGATCGCCAGGCCGCGGATCATGCTGCCGCGGAGCAGGCGGCGAGGGCCGCTGCCGACCACGCAGCGTCCGATCGGGCCGTGTCCGACAAAGCCGCATCTGACAAGGCCGCGGCGGACGCCGTCGCCGCGCAAGCCGCGAAGGCCGCCGCCGACAAGGCCGCCGCCGACAAGGCCGCCGCCGACAAGGCCGCCGCCGACAAGGCCGCGGCGGATGACGCCGCTGCGAGAGAGATCCCCGCCGACCTCGGTGCGGCGATGGACCGGGCGAAGAACGCCGAAGGTGGCGCCGACAAGGGCGTCCTCGGCTGGAAAGACGTCGTCGGCAAGTTCCCGACCGAGCGCGCGCCGCGGCGCGAGCTCGCACGCGTGCTGCGCCAGGCGCAGTCGTGGGCCCAGCTCGCCGATGCGTTGAAGGACGAAGAGGCCAAGGCCGCGCATTCCGGCGCGGACAAGGCCAGCGTGTACCTCGAGCTCGCCGAGACCTACGGCAAGCTCAACAACGACAACCAGGTGATCGCGGCGCTCAACAACGCGATCCAGCAGGATCCGACGCGCCCCGATGCGTTCGATCGGCTCGTCGCGCTCTACGAAGCGAAGAAGCGCTGGCCCGATCTCGTCAAGGTCCTCCACGACAAGGCCGAGCGGACGCCCATCGTGCCAGGAGAAGGCGGCAACCAGAAGGTCGCGATCTACCTCCAGGTCGCGAACCTCTACCTCGAGCGGTTCTCGAACCAGGCCGAGGCGATCAAGGCGTTCGAGAAAGTCCTCGAGCTCGATCCGAACAACGCGCAAGCGATCGATCACCTGCTCGCGGTCTACGAGAAGCGCCGCGACTGGGAGAAGCTGATCAAGCTCAAAGAAGCCGAGGTCGACCGGACCCCGGAAGCAGAGCGAGCTGCGAAGGTGATCGAGGTCGCGCGGATGGCGCAGACCAAGGTCAAGAAGCCGGACATCTGCACCTATTGGTGGGAGAAGGTCGTCGAGTACGAGCCGACCCACGAAGAGGCGCTGTCCGAGCTCTACAAGCTGTACGAGCGCAACAAGGAATGGGACAAGCTGGCCGATATCAGCCAGCGCCAGGCCGATGCTGCGCCCGACGCGAAGACCCGTGGCGATGCACTGCAGCGCCTGGGCCTGCTCTATACCGAGAAGGTCGAGAACAGCGCGAAGGCGATCGATGCGTGGCAGAAGCTGCTCGCGATCGACGAGAACAACCGCCGCGCGCAAGACGCGCTCAAGAAGCTCTACGTCACCGAGAACCGGTGGGCTGACCTCGAAGAGTTCTACCGCTCGCGCGGCAAGATCGACGAGTACATCCGCGTGCTCGAGCGCGAGGTCGAATCCGGCGCCGAGTCGCAGCGGCTCGCGCTGGCGATGAAGATTGCCGTGCTCTACCGCGACGAGCTCCAGAAGGCCGACCGCGCGATGCGTGCGTTCGAGAAGGTGCTGCAGCTCGACGAGCACAACCTCGCGGCCGCCGAAGCGTTGATCCCGCTCTACGAAGCGGGTCGCGATCCGAAGGCGCTCGTGCGCGTGCTCGAGATCCAGCTGCGCGCGACGCCGGCCGACGACCAGATCACGCGCCAAGAGCGCATGATGCGGCTCGCCCAGTACAACGAGGAGAGGCTGCGCGACAAGGGCGCGGCGTTCGGTTGGTGGATCACGGCGCTAGCGGAGGATCACGGCTCCGACGCGATCCACACCGAGGTCGAGCGCCTCGCGAAGGAGACGCAAGGCTGGAACACGCTCGTCGACGCATACGGTGCGGCGCTGCCGAAGTTCGGCGACAAGCGCGACGCGTTGCGCCTGATGAGCGTGATGGCGATGGTGATCGAGAGCGAGCAGGGCGACGTCGATCGCGCGCTCGACATGAACCGTCAGATCCTCGCGCTCGACGAGCGCAACGAGCAGGCGCTCGACGCACTCGAGCGGCTGTACCTCGGCAAGGGCCGATTCGAAGACCTCCTCCAGGTCTACGAGAAGAAGCTCGACCTCTCGAGCGATGGCGACGAGCGGATCGCGATCCAGGAGAAGATCGGTCAGCTCTACGAGGACGAGGTCAAGGACGACAAGAAGGC
>JBDUAS010000280.1:0-8862 GCA_040004535.1 Deltaproteobacteria bacterium | reverse complement strand
GATGTTCCAGTCGTCGCACCACCGCCTCCCCCAGGTGCGAGCTCGTAACAGGACGCGTTGGCTTGCGTGTACGTGATGCTACCTCCGTGGCCAAGGCAGGCGCCCGTATGGACGGCGCCTGCGACGTTGAGGTGTACCGGCCCCGTTACGTCGACGTCACCCGAGGCCAGAAACGCGATCGAATTAGTACCCGACACAGTGATGTCACCAAGCGTCAGCTTGTTGGCGACGTAGAGACGAATCGGCGATCCGCCTGCCGGCTGGGGGACGACGTACGTGGGCGGACCGGAAATAAGCGCCGAATGGGAGTCGCGAATCGTGCCGTCGTCGGTGTTGATGGTGACGTGATCGAGCACCACGTCCTGGACCGAAGTCGTCATGTCGAGATAGGTGCTTAAGTGATTCGAAGGATCAATGTCGCGGCAACGTGGCTGATCCTCGAAGCAACCGAGCGGGCACTGTGTGACGGACGTCTGGTTGCCATTCGCGTCACACGTACCGACGGCGCCATTCGAGCAAGCTGTTTGGTTTGCTTCACATAACTTGCAGCCGGTCGCGTCGTCGCATCCATGCGCGCAGTCAACTTGATCGTAGCCGGTGCCAAACTGGTTGCAGGTCAGCGCTGTGGCACCGTTGCACTTGCCGAACTCCCCCGCAGTACACGTAACAGCGATGCACGCTCCCGGTGTGCCGCCGACGCTGCCGTCGAGATCGCAGTAAGGATAGTTGGGGTCGATGCAAGTTCCCTGCATGCATGTCGCCGCAGGGTTCGCCTTTGACCCGCATCCCGCCACCACTGAGAGACCAAGGAAGAGACACCAGCTACGCCACCGAGACCGAGACATGTCGCGAGCATATACGTGAGGTTGGATCTGCATCCAGCGCCTATCGACCACGCGTGATCGAAGTTGCGCGGAAAGTTGGCTGAAAGCGCCTAGAGGGCCGGCTCGTCCGCAGCTGGGCCGCAAGAGCCCGAATGTCTTCAGGCTTCAGACCGCCTAATTTCCAGCAACCCACGATCGGACGCGCCGATACGCCCGGCCATGGCCGAGTACGCGAGCCGCGGACCAACCCACGCAGGACCTGCTTCCACACACAGCAGCTCTGCGACCCATGCACCGGTTCCGACCGCCGCGGATCGCGCGCGTGATGCGATCGGGCTGACGACTTGGAAGCTCGACCTTGTCGGGCGCGCAGTCCGCGACCTCGAGGCTGCACATACGGCCAACGACCCGGGGCGATGGAAGCATGCGAAGCAGGCCGTCGACCGCGCAGTTCAGGAGGCAGCACGTTCGCTCGAGCAAGCGCGGGGCCGCGAAGCCGACGCCAGCACGGAGGAGAAGACGAGGCTCGAGGTCGCGGCGCGCGCGCTGACGGAGGCGACCGAGACCGCTCGCAGCGCCGAGCCGCCGAAAGGATACGTGGAGATCACGCACGAGACGGAGCTGCGCGACGCGATCCGTGCAGTCGACGAGGCGCGCATCCATTCGCTCCTCGACGAGCTTACGACCGGAGAGCTCCGCGTGCTGCGCGATCGGATCGCGTCGCGCCGGCCGGGTGATGAATGTGCGGCGGCGGCGTGGGCGCTGGAGCCCGAACGGCGCACGCGGCTGACCGATTTCATTCGTGCGACGGATCGAGACAAGGCGCGCGAGCTCGTCGCGGCCCGACGATCGACACAGACTTCACCGCACGCGATCGTACGGCCGGCGGAGCCCGAGACGATCGACATCCGGCTGCGCCGCGCGTTCGACGCACCCGACATCGAGGTCGCGGTGCGCGTCGCGATCACCGACGAGGACAGCGGTTCACGCCGCGCTCTCGCAGAGCGCCTGCGCCGCTACCGGCCCGGGATGGGCGACGATATCGGTGCGCGGTTCGTGCGGCTCGACGCGCCGGTGAAGGCCGCGATCTACAGCGCGCTCGCCGAAGAGAGGCCTCGCGACGCCGTGCACGCGCCGGCGACGATGCTGGCGGTGCCGCAGCCGATCATGACGGTCGAGGCGCCGCGGGCAGTGGAGCCCGATCCCAAGGATCCGATGCGAGCGTTTCGCGAGACCCGAATCGAGCCACGAGAATCCTGGGCTGATGATGCTCGCGTCGGTACCTCGCGGACGGCGGTGCTTCACTACGTTGCGGCACACGAGCAACCGATCTGGGCCGCGATCCAGCAGTCGATCAGCGCAGCGCACTGGCCCGGGATTTCGCCACGCGTGACGATCGACGAGGTTCAGTTCAGCACGGTGCTCGTCGCTGAGCTGCACGAGGCGATCGGTGATTTCTCGAACGGGAAGCTCGCGGAGCTGGTCTATCCCGAGGATGCTTTCGCCGCGCTCGCCGCACTGGTGCCTGCCGCCGACGCCCCGTGGAACGCGGCGGTTGCCACGATCGTGATCCAGCACCTGCAGCGCGCGCTCGCGCCTTCGGTGAGCCGGATGACCGAGCGGTTCGTCGACGCCAGCGACGCCGCGCCGCTCGCGCGGCCGGCGGATCTTGCGGATCACCTGGCATACTCGCGTCCGATCGATCGCATCGTCGCGCGTGCGCTAACGCTGCACCTTTCGATCGGTGCGGGCGCACGGCGCGCGAACCGGGCACTGATTCGTCCGGTTTCTTTGCATTGGCAGGGCAGCGCCGATCCGCGCCTGTGGAACGTGGTTCGTGCCGAGCAGGCCGACGCCACGGTCGAAGAAGTGGCCGCCGCGCTCGGTATGCCCGACCAGGCCTATCAGATCGCGGTGGTCGCCCCTCTCTTCGCGATCCCGGCCGGATGGGCGCTCCAGCTCCCCGAAGCGAGGAGTCACGCGCCGATCGCGCTGCGCCGCGGGCCGGTCGATGTCGGCGATGATACGGTCGAAGCGCGGCTCGCGCAGCTCGCGTCGTCCTCGGCGGCCGACGAGCTCGCACTCGGGCAGGCGACGCCGCACGGTCGAGCGATCGCGCCCGCCGAGATCGATCGAGCATTCGAAGAATCGCTGATCCTGCTCGCGGATTTGCACGCACTCCTGACACCGTGGGAGCTGGTACAAGGCATCACGGCGGAGACATCGTGGACCGCGCGCAAGCGCGACGAGCTTCGTCACGCGCAGGCGGGCGGGTGGGGACCGGTCGCCACCGCGCAGCAGCATCGGCTGGCGACGATCGTGACGCTCGCGCATCGCGTCGATCGCGAGGCGATCCAGATCGCCTCCGATCGCCGCGCGGATGCCGTCGCACCACAACGCACCGTCCTCGTGCGCCTGGCTTCGGCCGCGGCGACCTCACACCTCGCACACACGTCCGAGGTGGCGCTGGCCGAAGCCGTGGCCGAGTATCGCAAGGGCGCATTCGCCGGGTTCGACGCTGCGGCCGCGACCGTCGACGAGTCGATGGGCGCCGCACGCGAACGGCTCGATCACGAGGGCGCGAACGGACCCACCGACGAGAACGGGATCGCGGTGCGCGATACGCAGAGCCGCGAACAGTGGGCGCCGTACATCGCGCTGCGTTCGCAGGCGGAGGATCTCGAGCGGCGCGCGGCGGCGGGAGAGGAGGTCGATCCGCGCGAGCTCCAGCGCGTCGAGGTCGCGATGCGCGAGACTAACATGCGGCAGCGGCTGCACGCGATGCAGCTCACGCTTGACGAGCTGTCGACCGCGCAGATCCTCGCGGCGGAAGGGCTCGTCGCGCACGTCGTGTCGACGTCGGCTTTCCGGAGCCTGGGCGGAGCGATCGGCTTTCTTCACGCGTCGATCGGCGAGATCTACAAGGATCTCGAGACCGATCGGCGGGCGTTGCCCGCCGCAGGCGTCTCGACGCCGAACGACGAGGTCGCGATCCGCGAAGGTGCGGTGACGAAGGCGGAGCGTGCGTTCGCGGCGCTCTCAACGGAATATTCACTCGGCGACTACCTCCAGCACGCGGCGGAGGTCATCCATGATCAGCAGACGCGCACGATGGTCGTGAAGCTCGCGGTGATGCTCGCAGCCAGCCTCACGATCGGCCTGGCGACCGGTGGCATCGGTGCGGCGATGACCGCGGAGGGACTCGCGGGCGGTGCGGTCGCAGACGTCGCGATCGAAGCGTTCGCGAACGGCACGGTCCAGTACCTCACGTCAGCGGGCGAGCGCGGCGCGGCGTCGTATGGCTCGGCGCTCGTCGAGAACCTGTTCTACGCCGGTGCGAACAAGTACGCCGTCGCTCCCGCGCTCGCGAAGGCCGGCGCGGCGCTCGGCGTCGAGCGCGAGCTCGCGGCGCTCCAGCTCCAGGAGACGCGCGCCGAGCTCGCGCTGCGCAAGGTCGGCCAGTTCGCCGAGTGGACCGCGAAGGAGAGCGTCGCCGTGTCGGCGCACGCGATCACCGGCATGGCGCTCGGCGCGACGTACGCGCACGCGCGAGCGGCGATCGGCGGCCACGAGGCGAATGCGCAGACCGCCGGTGACTTCGAGCTGCAGGCGCTGAGCGTCTCGGTCGCGCGCTACGTCCATGCATCGATCCACGCGAGCCTGCCGCGGTTTCGCGCCTACGCGGCGGCTACCGGGGCGGGGCAGGACCTGCTGGAGCGCGGCCTCCGGCTCGAGGCGATTAGCAAGGCAGGTATCGAGCATGCAGATCCTTCTGCAGCGGAGAAGGCTGTCGGCGAGCTCGGGCAGCTCAAGGATAGAGAGCTCGCGCTGCTCGAGAGCCTGGATCCGTCGGCGGCACACGGGCCTTCGGCCGAGCAGCGCGCGGAGATCCGCGCCGATCTGACGCAGCAACGTGCGGCGCTGCGCGGGCGCGCCATGCTCGAGCTGCAGTGGCAGCTGCTCGGCCTGCGCCGGTTGGCTCCGGAGATCTGGACCGGCACAGCGCCCGAGCTCGATCACGGCGTCAGCGAAGCACGCGCGCTGGGCATGGAGGTGGTGATCGTCGAGCAGGCGATCGATGTCACCCGCGTCACGATCGATGGCGCACCGGTCGCGCTTCACGTCGTCGGATCCGTGACATCTGCAGCGACCGCGCACGCGGCCGGCGAGAAGCCAGCTGCGACGGCGTACGGTCACGTCTGGCCGGGCGAGGTCCCGACGATCGCGCCGCCTGAGGTGCGGGTCTTGTTCGAACAAGCGCGCGGCGTCTACGAGTCGTTTCGCGCGGACCGATTTCAGGGTGGCTCTGCGGGGCGCGTCCACTGGGCGAGCTTCCTCGTCGCCCATGGCATCGAGGTCGACGGTGCGGTTCGGTTCGGCGGCGAGCACGAGGTCCACGAGGTCACGCGGCCCGTCGAGCCTGTGGCGTCGCGATCTGCGAGCGCGAACGTGCCCGAGATGGGAACGCGGAGCGGAAACACCGGCGGCGTGACGCTCGCGCGTTGCGAAGCGGCGCTCGACGAGCTCGTCGCGAATGGCGGCATGCTCGAGCAAGCGCGTCGCACCGGGAACCTCGTCGAAGTGAAGCTCGCCGACGGCCGCCCTTGGCGCATCGAGCTCGCTGCGCCACGCCGCATGGCCGAGGCCCAGATGGCGGACTTCGAGCCGCGCTCGACCGGCGACCTCGTGTGGGTCTCCGATCGGTTGACGGATGACCAGGTCCCGCGGGCGCTCGGCGCGATCGTCGGCAAGGCGCTGCAGAGCGTCGGTCACGCGCGCGCAAGCGCCGAGGCCGGTGCGCTCGAGGCGATGTTCGCGCATCGCGACAATGCGGCGCGCGCGCAGCCGGCGACCGGCGGCGACGTCAAGAGCCGTGCAATCGCGAACAGCCGGCTCGAGAACGTCGCGCGGATCGACGCCGAGATCGATCTCGCGATGTTCCGCATGGGCCTCGCCGGCGCGGACCGCGAGGCGAAGCTCGCCGCGCTGACGCCGGCGCTCGCAACCCACGTGCGCGCGCAACTCGCCCATCACGTGCAGATCGGCGTCGATCCTTCGGCGGTGGTTCGTGAAGACGCCGTGGCGCGACCGCAGGCGCTCGTGCGGACGGGACTCGCGACGTCGTCGGTGCTGCCGGACGCGCCGGCGGCCGTGCATGCGTACACGGCCGCGGATCTCGAGCGCGTGCTCGCGCTGCGCGCCGAATTCGAGATCATCCGCGAGATCGACACCCGCACCGCGCACCGCGACCAGCCCGGTACGAACGCGACGCCCGCGATCGCGATGGGCGAGACCGAGCGGCGCGCGCCGCACGTCGCGCGAGCGCGTGCATTGTTGGAAGAGCTGCAGCTCGGCGGCACCGATCGTGCCTACCTCGAGGCGCGGTTGCGCGAGCTCGCCGCGGTGTTCCCGGGTGCGAATAGAGATCTGATCCCGGCGATCGAAACCCGGCTCGAGCGCCGCGCGAACGCCGCCGCGATCCACGGCCGGGCCGAAGCGTTTCGCGCCGCCCGCACGAAGCTCGTGCACGAGCTCGTGCAACGCGTGAAGGGCGAGCAGCCATTCAGGACGGAGCGGGTCGTGGTCGGCGCGGGTGTCTCGGCGCTCGCGGACGTCGCGACCCTCGGCGTCGGTAAAGACGCGTCGATGATCGATCCCGCCAAGCTCCTCGTGATCGGCGAGGCCGACCTCATGGATCGCATCGATCCGGCGTTCCTGTGGGGCCAGCGCGCCGCGGCGTACGACCGCCCGACCAAGGCTCACCCGGCATTCTCCGACGCGCGCGGTGTTGGTGATGGCTCGTTGACCGAGGCGATCGAAGATCCGGGAGAATTCATGCACGTTGGCGAGCTGCGCGACGCGCTCGACCTGTCGCGCGAACGGATCGGCATGGTTGCCGTGCCCGGCGAGGTTCATACCGTCGAGACGTTCGCGAACAAGGCGAAGGATAGCCCCACGTGGGGCGTGCCCTCGGACGAGTATCCGGTCCGCGTTCGTTACACGCTTGGGGGCGAGGAGCTCGTGGTCTATGCGAAGCGTACGGACATCACGCCGGGCCCTGGGAATCCGAACTTTCCGTCGCCGGCGATCCTCGGTACGGCGGACCGAGACGCCATGATCGAGAACAACTCACTGTACAGCGGCGATCGGCTGCTCGAAGGGCGCGAAGTCGCCGGCAAGCGAGTACTCGTCGTGGCGTTTGGCCCGACCGGTGCGTGGACCGCGCGCACCGCTGCCGATCATGGCGCTGCGCGCGTCGACTGGGGGTCGCTCGCGGGCGGCGAGCTCGGCGCGGGCGCCGATGACGTGAACATGAAGGATGGCGACTGGCACCGCGGGAAGTCGCGAGGAAACACGCCGAGCAATGACCGGGTGTACGAAGAGACCATGCAGATCGATCGTGTCCAGTCGGCACGCGATCCCAAGGCGAACATTCACACGACGCTCGATCGGATCGTTCATATCGATCGCGCTGGCGATGGTGCGACAGTAACGTTCGCGCACGGGCCCGCCGAGAATGTGGAGCTCTACAAGGCAACGTACGATGTGATCATCACCAGCATGGGCTACACGACGAAGTCGACGGGGCCAGAAGGTCAGCGCCCCACGTGGGGCAAGCCTTCCGTGCAGGACATGATCGGCGATATGCAGATGGAGCCGTCGCCGCGGACGTCGGCACCGGTCACCGCGGACAAGAAGACCGGTACGGTTCGGGTCATAGGATTTTCTCCCGCGGAGAACATCAACGTCTCCGGATCTCAAGCCGATCGTAAGAGTGACCAGCATCGGCTAGTTCTACGCCGACAGCTCATCACGAATCAGATCTCAGCGGACTCACCCGACGACCGCGTCATAGAGGGCGTCGGGCTAGCTTCGCGCCGCGCGAATGGAGAGCCAGAATGAAGGACGCTTGGTCTTTGGTCTTACACAAACCACGGTCGATCGCAGCACGCCGGGAACTGCTCGAGCAATGGAACCGGGAACAAGACCCCCGCGCCCGACTGCTGGGCCTGGCGCTGAACGGTTTTCTCGACGTCTTTGGCGGACTCGATGTCGGTGGCGATGGCGGAGAGATGCTCGAGAGCGCGGCGCGCCTCATCTACGACAAGGGAAAAGAGCTCGCTGGGCCGATTGCTTCGCTGGTCGATGCGTTTGATTTCCAGCTTGGACTCGTCGGCGGGGTCTTGCTCCCCGCAAAGTCGTTCGAACGCATCGGGAAACAACTTGTCGCGCTGGCGCCGCTGGTGGGACTCGCGCTCGACGATCCCGCCGATTCGCTCGGCATTGCGACGAACCCGGTGCTCGCACAGGTCCTCGATCTTGGTTTTCGCGGTCGCGGTATCGATGACGATCTAGCGAAGTCGATCGCATCGAGCGACTTCATGAGCGAAGTGAGAGAGCTCGACCTATCCGGCGGCACGATCACGGACGTCGGCTTTGCCGCGTTAGTGGCCTCGACAAAGCTACCGAATCTGTTGTCGCTCGACCTGACGGGAAACGCGTGCGAGCGGGCCGGGACCGAGGTCGATGGAAGGTTCTATTGGATTCCGCCTGCGGCCGATGGCTATTGGAACACCGCGATGAAACAGCAATTCCTCAGCTCGGCTTACAGTCCGGCGCAACTCGTCTGGCCGCCGATCTTCGACAAGTACGCGTGGACCGACTAGCGTTCTCGCCGCCGGCCGCTACCTGGTACTCCCCGGGGGGCCGCGGACTTCGCGACGGGCGGTATGGATTGCCGGCCCCGCTCGGCACGCTGGTTCGGGACGGCGATTTGGCGCGACCGGAGGCGAGCTGGTGGCTCCTCACGCCGTGAGAATCTATTCGGCATCGCAGGCGGTGGGCGGTGGTAGAACGCGGCCCATGCGAGGCGTCTGGATCTTCATGTTGGCGGCGGTCGCGTGCGGAGAGCCGCGGCGGACGATTGACGACGGCGGAATGTCGGGCGGCCACGACGGCAATACGATCGCGGATGCGAGCGACGGAAGCGGATCGGGATCGGGATCGGGATCGGGATCGGGATCGGGATCGGGATCGG
>JBDUAS010000279.1:0-8862 GCA_040004535.1 Deltaproteobacteria bacterium | reverse complement strand
ACGAAGCGCCGCCAGTGGCGGCAGCTGATCGATCTGCTCGGCAAGGAAGCGTCGACACTCGCGCCTGCCGAACGCCGCGGCAAGCAGAGCGAGATGGCGCGTCTCGCCGCCGAGCGGCTCGGTGATTCACGGCTCGCGATCGAGATCCATAACAAGGTCCTCGCCGAAGCGGGCAGCAGCGACGTCGGCGACACGCTCGCCGCGCTCGCGACGCTGTACGATCGCGAGAAGCGTCACCTCGCGTACGTCGAGGTCGTTCATCGCCAGGTCGCGCTCGCGCGCACGGCGGGGCAGACCAAGGCCGCGACGACACTGCTCGAGAAGCTCGGCCAGATCTACACCGAGCGGCTCGCGGCACCGCAGCAGGCGGCCGCGGCGTGGAAAGAGATCCTCGAGCTCGAGCCGAACCATGCGAAGGCACTTCGCACGCTGCGCGAGCTCTATGCGATGGCCGGCGACTTCGTCGGGCTCGAGCAGCTGTACGCGCGACTCGGCCAGCAGGACGAGCTCGTCGACGCGTTGCTCGCGATCGCGGATCGGATCGACAACAAGCAGCAGCGACTGCCGCTCGTCACGCGCGCCGCCCAGCTCGCGCAAGAGCGCGCGGACAAGTCGGGCGAAGGCCCGGCGCGTAGCAGCGCCGAAGGCGGTGCGAAGGTAAGCGACAAGGCACCTCCCGCACCGGCAGCTCCGGCTGGAAAAGATGCGTCGGGCGGCACGTCGGTCGCGCTCGAGAAAGCGCGCCAGGTCTGGGAGCGCGTGCTCGCGGTCGATTCGCAGCACCTCCCGGCGGCGGTCGCCCTCGCGCCGATCTACGAGAAGCAGGAGAAGTGGACGCGCCTCTTGTCGATGCGCGAGATCGAGCTCGGCGCGCTGACGGAGCCTAAAGCGAAGCTCGTGAAGATCGAGCAGATCCGCGTGCTGTGCGAGCAGAAGCTCGCCTCGAAGACGCTCGCGTTCACGTGGGCGTTGCGCGCCTACGAGCTCGAGCCGGCGAACACGAAGCTCTACGACGACGTGATGCGCCTCGCGAGCGAGCGCGAGCAATGGCGCGATGTGGTCGGCGCGTTCGAGCGCGCGATCGCGGGCGGCACGTTGCCCGAGCCGCAGCGACTCAATACGTTCCGCGAGCTCGCGAAGATCGCGAACAAGCGGCTCGGCGATCCCGAGATGGCGCGCGGATACCACCGCAAGGTGCTGCAGCTCGCGCCCGAGGATCGCGATGCCGAGTCGAACCTCGAGGATCTCGCGCATCAAGTCGCGGACTGGAACGAGCTGCTCGCCTCGTTCCGGCGGCGCGCGCAGCGCGAGGGCAAGGGACCGGGGAAGGCCGCGATGCTGCACGAGGCCGCGCAGATCCAGGAGCAGAAGCTCCAGGATCTCGACGGCGCGGCCGCGACGTATCAAGAAGCGCTCGATGCGGCGCCGGGCAACCTCAAGACGCTCCGCGCGCTCGCGAAGGTCCAAGAAGCGCGCGGCGACTGGGAATCGCTCGCCGACGTGCTCGCGCAAGAGCTCGAGCAGACGCCGGCCGAACGAGACCCGACGCCGCGGTTCGAGCTCCTCACGCGGCTCGGCTCGCTCCACGAGCACAGCCTCGAGAACCCGGCGAAGGCGCTCGCGTACTACCGCCAGGCGCTCGGCGTGCCGGGTGCTGGCGGCCTCGTGCGGCCGCAGCCGGTCGAGGCGATCGCACGGCTCGTGCTCGTTCCCGAGACCGCGCACGAGCTCGAGCCGAAGGACCGGATCGCGGCGGTCCGGCAGATCCTGCCGCACCTCGCAATCTCGAAGAACCCGGCACCGCACGCCGCCGCGCTCGAAGTCTTGCGCGCGTCCGACGAGACGCCGACGAAGGACAAGACCCAGCTCGATCGCCAGCTCGTCCGGATCTATCACGTCGACCTCGGCGATCCGGGTGCGGCGTGGGGCGCGGGCTTGCGCGTGATCGCGGCCGAGCCCCACGACGTCGAGAGCCGGCGCGCGCTCGCGGCGCTCGCGGGTCAGCTCGGGCGTGACGGAGAATGGGGCCGTCACCTCGCGGCTGCCCTCGCGACGTTGAAGTCGCTCGGCGGTGCGCCGAACGAGGTCCGCACGCTCGCGACCGAGCTCGCGCTGCTCGCCGGCGAGCGGCTCGGCGACAAGCCGACCGCCGAGAAGGCGTGGATGACGGTGCTCGAGGTGGAGGCCGACGCGAATGACGCGTTCGATGCCCTCGCCGCGATGTACCGCGGCGATCAGCGCTGGCTCGATCTACGCGCGCTGCTCGAGCGGCGGGCCGAGGTCACGATCGACGACAAGGCGCGCCTCGTCGCGCTCCTCCAGCTCGCGGTGCTCGAAGAGCAGATGCTCGGCGATCCGGTGCGCGCGATCACCGCGTATCGCCGCGCGCTCGAGCTCGATCCCCGCAACAACGACGCGTTCCGCGCGCTCGATCGGCTGTACAGCGAAGCGAAGCAGTACACCGAGCTCGAGGCGCTGCTCGCACACCGTGGTGACTACGATCCGGCGCAGGGCCAGCAGCTCGCGTATCGCCGCGCCGAATTGTTCGCACACCAATTGACCGATCCGAGCCGCTCGATCGATCTGCTCGAGATCGTGCTCGGCCAGTACCAGAGCCACGCCGACGGCCGCGAGTTGCTCGAAGAGCTGCTGAACGCGCCGAAGGCCTCGGCGCTTCGCATGCGGATCAGCCGCGTGCTCGAGCCGCTCTACGAATCCGACAAGCTGTGGAAGGACCTCGTCCGCGTGCTGCGCGTCCAGCGCGGCCTCGTCGAAGGCACCGAAGCGGTCGAGCTCCTCGCGCGGATCGCGCAGGTCGAAGAGGCCGAGCTCGGCAACGCGCGCGAGGGTTTCGACGCGTGGCTCGAGGTCCTGAAGCTCGAGCCGACCGACGAGCGCGCGCGGATCGAGATTCCGCGGCTCGCGCAGTGGCTGCAGCGGTGGCCCGATGCGACCGCCGCGCTCGAGGCCGCGGTCAACGCGACACCGTCGAGCGATATCGGCACGCGAGGCGCGCTGCTCGGCGAGCTCGCGACCTATTACGACACCCAGCTCGGTGATGCGCCACGCGCGATCGAAGCGTATCGCCGCCTGCTCGACGCCGATCAGTCCTCGCCGGCGACCCAGGCGCGAGCCGGCGCGGCACTCGCTCGGCTCTATGAAGAGAGCAAGCAGTGGCAGGCGCTGCGCGATGTCCATCGCAAGCAAGCCGCGTGGACCGAGGACGCGACCGAGCGGCGCTCGCTGCTCGGCCGGATCGCGCAGCTCGAAGAAGAGCAGCTGACCGATCGCGATGCCGCGATCGCGACCTGGCGCGACGTGCTCCACGATCAACCCGCCGATACCGGCGCGCTGCTCTCGCTCGAGCGCCTGTACGTCGGCTCGGAGCGCTGGCGCGACCTCATCGAGGTCCTGCGCCGGATGGTCGACCTCGCGCCCGGCGAGGCGGTCACGCTGTTGTCGCGGATCGCCGAGCTCCACGAGCAGCGCCTGAACGAGCCCGACGAAGCGATCGCCGCATGGCTCGAGGTGCTCGATCACGACAGCGACAATCCGCGCGCCCTCGTCGAGCTCGCGCGGCTATATCGCGCCGCGAACCGCCACGCCGATCTACTCGACGTCTACGATCGGCAGCTCAACGCGAATCCCGACCAGCTCGGGCTCCAGATCGAGATCGCCAAGTTGCTCGGCGGTCCGCTCGCGCGCCCGGTCGAAGCTCTCGATCGCTGGGAGAACGTGCTCCACGCTGATCCGAACCACGCCGAGGCGCTCGCCGCGGTCGAGACCGCGCTTCACGATCCGGATCTCCGGGTGTCGGCCGCCGACATCTTGCGGCCCGTCTATCAAGGCACCTCGCAGGACGATCGGCTCGCGCGGCTCGCGCTCCATCAAGCGGAGTGGTCGGATGATCCCGCGACGAAGCTGCGCTCGCTGAACGAGGTCGTGATGCTCCGCGAGCAGCGGCTCGGCGACAAGGCCGGCGCGTTCGACGCCCAGCTCCAGGCGCTGCGCCACGCCGCGACCGAGCCCGAGCTCGCGCACACGGTCTCCGAGACGGAGCGGCTCGCCGGCGAGCTCGGCCGCGAAGCGGAGCTGATCGACGCGTATCGCGAGATCGCGCCGGACGTGCTCGACGCCGAGATCCAGCGCCGCCTGTATCTCGACATCGCCGACCTCGCCCGCGCCGTGCGCCGCGATCTATCGCTGTCGCGCGAGTACTACCAGAAGGTGCTCGACGTCCAACCGGACGATCACCGCTCGCTCGCCGCGCTCGAGAGCATCTATCGCGAGACCAACGACGACACCCGGCTCGTCGAGGTGTTGCTGCGCCAGGCCTCGGCGGAAATGGGCGCGAGCCCCGACGATCAGGTCCAGGCGCTCGTCGAAGCGGCCGGTATCTACGCGAACCTCAAGCGTCCGGACGACGCGATCACGACGTGGGAGCAGGTGCTCGAGGTCGCGCCCGACCGCGCCGATGCGATCTATGCACTCGAGTCGCTGTACAGCCAGCAGAGCCGCTGGCACGACATCGTCGATCTGTACGAGCGCCGGCTCGGGTTCGTGACGTCGATCGACGAAGCGGTCGCGCTGCGCGTCCAGCTCGGCGAGCTCCACGAGAAGCACATCCACGACATCGAGGCTGCGATCGAGAACTACGCGGCCGCGCTCGGTGGCAACACGAAGCAACCCGCGGCGCTCGCCGCGCTCGAGCGCTTGCTCAACGATCCGGAAGCGCGCGCACAGGCGGCCGAAGTGCTCGAGCCGGTGTTCGTCGCCCAGCAGCGCTGGCCCGATCTCGTCCGCGTCTACGAGGCGAAGCTCGATGCCGCCGCGGATCCGCGCGACCGGCTGCGCTTGACCCGGTTTGTCGCTCGGCTCTACGAAGAGCAACTCGAAGATTTCGACAACGCGACGCACTGGTTCGCGCGCGTGTTCCGCGAGGCGCCATCCGATGCGTCGGTGCGCGATCAGTTGCAGCGGCTCGGCTCGATCACCGAGAACTGGACGTTCGTCGCGGAGACCTATCAGGGCTTCCTCGACGAGGAGACCGGCGAATCGCCCGAGGTTCGTGACGTCGCGATCGCGGCGGCCGCGATCTACGACCGCCGCCTCAACGACACCGACAAGGCGTTCGCGGCTTATCGCCGCGCGCTCGCGATCGAGATCGACGATTCGGTCCAGAATGCCCGCGAGCTGCTGCGCCGGCTCGAGGATCTACTCGCTCGCTCGCAACGCTGGTCCGATCTCGTCGCGGTCTACGACGACGTGATCGCGCGCGGCGATGACGAGCTGCGGATCGAAGCGCTGACCAAGCGCGCGCGCCTCGTCGAAGATGGCCTCCACGACACGGGACGCGCGGTCGAGGCGTGGCGCGAGGTGGTCCTGGCGACCGATGGTGGCGAGTCGCCCTCGGCAGAGCGCGCGTATCGCGATGCCGTCGGCGAGCTCGAGCGGCTGTTCCGCGTCCGCGGCCAGTGGCACGACCTCGTCGATCTGGTCGAGGCGCGGCTCGGCCGCACCGACGATGACACCGAGACTGCAGAGCTCCGCCTCCGGCTCGCCGACATCTACGAGAATCAGATCCAGGATCTGCCGGCCGCGATCGACCAGTATCAAGAGGTGCTCCACGGCGAGAGGCTGTGGGAGCGCGGCGTCCAGGCGCTCGAGCGCCTCGTGATCCACGACGACCACCGCGCACGGGTGATCGAGCTGCTCGAGCCGGTCTATCGCGCGCAGGACTGGTGGCAGAAGCTCGTCGTCGTGCTCGACGCGAAGCTCGAGTACGTGATGGACCCGATCGATCAGGTCCAGACGCTGCACGAGATCGCCGAGCTCCACGAAACGCGCGGCGGTGCGCTCGATCTCGCGCTCGGCGCGCTGGCGCGGGCGTGGCGGATCGACGTCGCCGACGATGCCGCGTTGACAAAGCTATTGTCGCTCGCCGGCAAGCTTCAGGCCTGGGACGAAGCAGCGCGCACCGTCGAGGAGGGCGCCGCGTCGGCATCGAACGGCGAGCTCGCAGGCGGGTTGTGGGCGCGCGCCGCCGAGATCCACGAGCTTCAGCGAGGCGACAAGCGCCGCGCGATCGATGCGTGGCGCAAGGTGGACGAGGCACGTCCCGACGATCTGCTCGCGCTCGCCGCGCTCGATCGCTTGCTCGCGCTCGAGGGCCGCGTGCCCGACCTCGTCCGCGTCGTCGAACGCCGCGCCGAGCTGACCGAGGACGCCGGCGTACGGCTCGTGCTGCTCCACCGGGTCGCCGCGCTGTACGAAGAGGTGCTCCAGGATCAGAGCAAGGCGATCGGCGCGTACAAGAACGTGCTCGGCGTCGACGATGCCGACCTCGCGGCGCTCGACGCGCTCGAGCGGCTGTATCGCGCGGCGGCCGAACGCGGCGAACGCGATGCGCCGCGCGAGCTCGTCCAGGCGCTCGAGCGCAAGATCGAGTTGGCCCAGGATGTCGCCGGACGGCAGGCGCTGCGCCACGCGGCCGCGAACGTCTACGAGACCCAGCTCGACGACGTCTATCAGGCGATCGGACATCTCACCGCCATCCTCGACGACGACGCCGGTGATCAAGGCGCACTCTCCGATCTCGATCGGATCTACACGAAGCAGAAGCTGTGGCCCGAGCTGCTCGATACCGTCGACAAGCGCGCACTGCTCGCGGCGAACGCGCGCGAACGTGCCGACCTCGCGTTCCGCGCGGCGAAGCTCGTCGAGACCGAGCTCACCGATCCGGAAGCGGCGATTCCGCGCTACGGCGCCGTGCTCCAGGTGCTGTCGACCCACGAGGCCGCGCGTCAGGCGCTCGAGCAGCTGATGCAGCAGGACGACCTCGTCGAGGCGGCGACTCCGATCCTCGAGCGCGTGTATCGCTCCGAGCGCGAGGCTGCGGGCTTGATCCGCGTGTACGAGCGCAGGTTGTCGGCCGCGGATCGCGATCCGATGGCGCGCAAGGCCGACTGGCAGGCGCTTGCCGAGACCCGAGAAGGCCTCGCGAACCAGCCGGCACAGGCGTTTGTCGTGTGGGGCAGGGCGCTCGCCGACGATCCCGAAGATGCGGACCTCTTGCAGCCGCTGATGCGGCTCGCCGAGAGCCAGAACCTGTGGCGCGAGCTCGCGGCGTTGCTCGACGAGCGGCTCGAGGATGCGGACAAGCCGCTGCCTGCCGACGTCGATCAGGCGTACGCGATGCGGCTCGGGATGATCTCGGAGGATCGCCTCAACGATCTCGACCGCGCCGCACGCGCGTTCGACCGCGGAACGAGGGGCCCCGAGCCGCGCGCCGCGTTGTCGTCGCTCGAGCGCGTGCTCGCCCGCGGCAACAAGGCCGGTGAGCTCGCCGCGGTGCTGCGCCGCCAGGCCGACGCGGCGGAGAGCGAGCCGCAGACCGCGGAGTACTTGTTCCGGATGGGCGATCTGCAGGAGACGACGCTCGCGCACCCTCGCGACGCGATCACCGCGTACCGCGACGTGCTCGGTCTCGTCCCCGCGCATCCGCAGGCGCGCGCCGCGCTCGAGCGCATGCTCGCGACCGCGCCGGCCGAGCACAAGCGCGACATCGTCGACATCCTCGAGCCCCTGTTCGAGCAAGATGACGACGCTGCGCGCCTCGTCACCGTGCTCGACGCGAAGCTCGCGGCGACCGACGACCCGATCGATCGCTCGGCGATCCTGCAGCGGCTCGTCGAGCTCTCCGAGGTCAAGCTCAACGATCGCGCACGCGCCCTCGATGCGGCACTGCGCTGGCTCGCCGCGGATCCGGGCTCTCAGCAGGCGCTCGACGAAGCGGAGCGGCTCGCCGAGCGGCTCGGCCAGTGGCAAGAGACCGCGCGCCGGCTCGAAGGCGTGGTCCACGCGCCGGATGCGGCGTCGCGTCCCGCCGACACCCAGGTCGCGTTGCTCGTGTTCCTCGGCCGGATCCAGCGCGACAAGCTCGGCCAGGCTGACGCCGCGATCGCGACGTACCGCGCCGCGCTCGCGCTCGGTTCTTCTATGGGCACCGATCAACTCGCGGCGCTCGATCCGTTGATCGAGATCCTCCGGCTGCGCGGCGATGCTCCGGCACTCGCCGGAGCGCTGCGCCAGCGCGGCAAGGTCGCGCCCGAGCCGGCCGAGCGGCGCGCCGCGTTCGCCGAGGTCGCGCAGCTATCGGAGCGCTCCGGTGATCGCGCCGGTGCGATCGCCGCGTGGCGCGAGATCGCGAACGACGACGACAACGATCGCGATGCGCTCGATCAGCTCGCGCGGATCTATCGAAGCGGGACCAGCGCCGACGATCGCAACGCGCTCGTCGACGTGTTGCAGCGCTCGGCCCGGCTCGCGCCGGAGCCCGGCGACGAGAAGCGGCTGCGCGTCGAGATCGCGCGCTTCGAAGGCGAGAGCCCGCGCGCGGTCGCGGCCTGGCAGGCCGTCGTCGATCTCGATCCGGACGATCTAGGCGCGCTGAGCGAGCTCGAGCGTGCGCATGCCCGTAACAACGACTGGATCGCGGTCGGCGACATCCAGACCCGCCGCCTCGATCTCGCGACGTCGTCGCACGACAAGGTCGCGGTCTTCGCCGAGATGGCGCAGCTCGCGGAGACCCGCCGCCAGTCGGTCGACGACGCGATCACCGCGTGGTACTCGGCGCTCGAGATCGACAACACGAGCCAGCGCGGCTACGACGAGCTCGAGCGCCTGCTCGGCGCGGCGAGCCGCTGGCACGATCTCGTCGAGCTCCTCGAGCGCCGCGCCGAGCTTCACGGCACGCTCGGTGACGGCGCGGCCGAGATTCAAGCGCTCGCGCGTGCGGCAGACGTCTGGGAAGCCAAGCTCGACAACCCGGATGCCGCCGGCGAGATCCTCGAGAAGATCCTC